>NZ_JBFTQH010000011.1:0-160114 GCF_056398905.1 Rhizobium sp. 01T417
ATCATCTGCGCACTCAGAAGATCATCGCCTTCAATCGGCAGAACCTGTCGTTCACGGAACGCTACTTCAATGAGAAGTTCGCCGAATACGACCTCACCGCCAACATTGCCTTCAGCTGCGATGACACCTATGCGCTGGTGTCGCTGGTCTCTGCCGGGCTTGGTATCGGCTTTGCACCGGAATGGACGCTTGATCTTCCCAATCGCGGCTTTGAGCTGAAGAAGGTAAGCGGGATCGACTTTAGGATCGGGCTTGGGATCGCCTGGAATAAAGAGGATCCAACCGCTGGGCGCGATGATATCGTCGATATCGCACGGTCGCTGGCAAGGCGCGGCTGACAGCATAGCCTAGCCGGATGGCAGGGACGGTCGGTGCAGGGCACACTGGGTTAGCGCTGGCCGAATAGCGAATGACGGCTGCGGTCTGGATGTCGTCGTAAACACTCATCGCCCGACCTCGTCGTCATCAGCATATTATTCGACCGCGCGCTCCATGTCGGCGAACAAGGCGTCGGACATGGTGTCGATCGACCCGATCGCTCGGGCATCGGCGCCCTTCATGAGCCGCTCGTAGTCTTCTATGTTCAAGATAACGAGACGCGGTTTGCTGCGCTGAGTGATCGTCACGGGATGACGAAGCGCTTCGGCGATGATATCGCCGGATTTCCGCGAAAGATCGCTTGTCGTATAGGATCCGTTTCGGCTGGCCATCTCTTTAATCCTTCGAAGTCGTTCCCCGGACTATGATCAAAGTGATGCTGTGAAATCCAGCAATTACAGCAATGCTGTATTTGCTTGAAACGAGGCGCCGCTGTTTTCTCGGAGTCTCGTGATCCTGATAAGTCCTGTTTGGGCGAGACCAGATAAGCTCTCGACCATTCCTTACATCCCGGCAGATGCAATGGCGCTGTCGCTGGCTGGCGAACGCTCCTTCAAGGCAATGAGCGTGCAATGATGGATGGCCTTCGCTAACCGTGCGCGCTTGCCGAAGGCTGCCTCTTTCAAGGCGGTGACCAAAACCGTTGAGCGGGTGAACCAAACCTGGTGGATGCTGCCGGAGCGCGAGGTCGTTCCGATTAGGTGCTCGAGCGGACCGACGCGCACGTCAAGATGATGACGCCAATACTTGCGACGCACGCGCACTAGCAAAATTCTGAGACATCTGGGTCGAGGCCTGGTCTTGCGGCACTGATCAGGCGACAGCAGTGGTTGTACTGCGCAAGACGAGATGGGTCTCAAGAACGCAGCGCACGTCACGTATGGCATGGGACTGCAGCATGTCGAGAAGCAGCGAAACGGCGACGCGGCCCGCCTCGACGGACCGGTTCGAAACCGAGGTGAGTGCCGGAAAGGTGACGGCGCCCAGCACGTCATCGCAACCGATGAGGCTGAAATCGGCTGGTACGGAGACATGGTTTTCGGACAGTCCGGCCAGAACGCCCTGCGCCGTCACGTCGTCAAAGGCGACAGCGGCTGTCGCGCCAGTCGAAAGGATCGCCTGGACCACATTGCGGCCGGACTCGTAGCTTGGCAGGGCTGCCGCCACGATGTCGACCTCGATGCCGGCCGGTGTTGCCGCACTGCGGATTGCCGCGCGTCGCTGCTTGTTCGACCAGGAGTTTGCCGGCCCGCTGACATAGGCGATCCTGCGATGGCCGAGCTTCGCCAGATGCTCGACAGCCTGGCGCACGCCTGAGCTGCTGTCGATGAGGACACGGGGAATGCCCGCGATATCGCGATTGATCAGCACGAGTGGCAACTTTTCGGCATGGGCGCGGATACGGTCTTCCGAAAGTCGCGAGGACGCCAGCACCAGACCCTCGACCTGGCCGGCGAAACGCCCGACGAGCTTGTCTTCCTGCTTCGGGCTTTCGCCGGTATTGCCGAGGAAGATGCAGAAATCAGAGCGGTCCGCTTCGAGCTGGGCAGCCTGAATGAGGGGCGGGAAGAAGGGATTGGCGATATCGGGGACGATGAGGCCGACATTTCCGTGCCGCCCCGTGCTGAGCGCGCGGGCCGTGTGATTGGGAACATAACCGAGTGCCTCGGCGGCCTTCATGATCCTTTCGACGGTTTCCGGCAGCAGCATCCCGGGTCTCGTAAAGGCGCGCGACACACTGGAACGCGCCACGCCGGCCGCATCCGCGACCTGACTGATGGTAACGCCCTTGGCACGCTTTATCATGGTGACCGGAAACCCTTGCCCTCAGGCTCCGCTTACCACGAAGTTCGGAGCCGCATCAATCAACAGGCCCACACTGCCACTCAATCGCTTGACATGCAACCGGTTGCATGGAATTCTCCCTCCAACGAGAACAAAGGGAACTTGACTGGACGCCTGCGTCATTGCGGCTGTGCGATGCCTGTTCCCATGTCCTGACGTGGAGACCAATTTGAACCCTGCCACCGCTCACCGTCCGTCGCCGCAAGCAAGCCGGGTCATCGACCGGCTGACGGTCGAAAGCTTCGCCACACGGGCCGAGATGGGGGCTGCCGCTGCCGCAGACATTGCCGGCGCACTCGTTGGATGTTTGTCACGGCAGTCGAGCGTGCGCATGGTGTTTGCGGCCGCCCCCAGCCAGGCCGACATGCTTTCGGCGCTCGTCACTCAGCCAGGCATAGAGTGGCGGCGGGTGACGGCATTCCATATGGACGAATATGTCGGCCTCGATCCGGCCGCGCCGGCGCGGTTTGCCAATTGGCTCGACGCCCATGTCTTCACGCGGCTGCCGTTTGCCGCTGTCCACCGTATCACGCCGGAGCCGGATGCCGAGGCGGAGATCGCGCGCTATTCCTCGCTGATGAACGAAGCGCCGATCGACTTGATCTGCCTCGGCATCGGTGTGAACGGTCACATCGCCTTCAACGATCCGCCGGTTGCAGATTTCAATGATCCTCTGGACGTGAAGATCGTCGAGCTGGACGAGGTCTGCCGCCAGCAGCAGGTGGACGACGATTGCTTTCCCGACCTTGGATCGGTACCGCACCGGGCCATTACATTGACCGTGCCGCGCCTGCTGCGGGCAGGTCGTCTGTTCTGCGTCGTGCCGGGCGCGGTCAAGCGCGATGCCGTGTCGAAAACCCTCTACGGGCCACTCAGCACCAATTGCCCGGCCAGCATCCTGCGCAACCATGAGGCCTGCACCCTCTATATCGACAGGGACTCCGACCCCGATGCCTGAGACCGACACCATTGATGCCGATGCGCTTTGCGCCGATTATTTTGCTGCAACGCAGGCGCTGATGCGCCGGGTGCTGGAAGAGGAGAGGGGGCCGCTCGATCAGGCGGCGTCAAAGCTTGCCGATCAGATCGCCGTCGATCGCCTGGTGCATATCTACGGGCCGGGTGGTCACTCGAATCTGGCCTCGCAGGAAGTCTTCTTCCGTGCCGGCGGGCTGATGCACATCAGCGCCATCCTCGATGAAGGCACGCTGCTTTCGAACGGCGCGCTGCGCTCCATGGCGATCGAACGCACGCCAGGCTATGGCAAGGTGGTGATCACCAATCAGCGTCTCGGCGAGGGCGATCTGCTGATCCTGGTAAACGCTTACGGGATCAATGCCGCATTGATCGATGCGGCGCTGGAAGCGCGCCGGCGCGGCGTCTTCCTGATCGGCATCAGCTCTTTCCAGCATGCTGCCAACACCTCCCCCAATCATCCGGCCCGCCACCCGACAAAGCAGAATCTGCACGAAATCGTCGACATCGCGATCGACTGCAAGGTGCCGATCGGCGATGCCATTGTCCGCGTGCCCGGCATGGGCGAAAACATCGCGGCGGTCTCCACCTTCGCCAACGCCTTCACGCTGAACTGCCTCGTCATCCGCACGGTTGCGAGGCTCGCGGAGCGCGGCATCGAGCCGCCTGTCTGGCGCAGCGGCAACGCGCCGGGCGGCGACGAGGCAAACGCCCGCTTCATTGAAAATTTCCAGGGTCGGGTGAAGGCGCTCTGATGGTCACCGTCGACGGCATCGATCCTCGCAGCCAAAAGGGTATCAGCATCGATATCCTCGACGGGACGATAGCCGCGATCCGACCGGCAGAAAAGACGGACAAGAGCTATCTCTCTAGCGGCCTGATCGACCTGCAGGTCAACGGGTTTCGGGGCTTCGACCTTAATGCCGGCGCCGTGACGGAAAAGGTCATGCTGTCGCTCTGCGAGGAACTGTTGAGCGTCGGCGTCACCACCTTTCTTCCAACACTCGTCACGGCCCCGGAATCGGTGATCCTCCGGGCGCTCGAGGTGATCGCCAAGAGCCGCGCCGGCCACCGGCTGATCGCCGAGATGGTGCCAGGAGTGCATGTCGAAGGCCCATCGATCTCAAGCATGGATGGTCCGCGGGGCGCGCATCCCTTGGCGCATGTCCGGCCACCCTCCATGGCCGAATTTGAGCGCTGGCAGAAGGTATCCGGCAATCTCGTCACCATGGTGACACTCGCGCCGGAGCTGGAAGGCAGTATCGACTATATCAAGGCCCTGAGCGCAAAAGGCATCCTCGTCGCACTCGGCCATACGGATGCGACGCCCGATGAAATCCACGCGGCGGCGGCCGCCGGCGCAAGCCTGTCCACGCATCTTGGCAATGGCGCGGCGGCCGTCTTGCCACGCCATCCGAACGTCATCTGGGCGCAGCTTGCTGACGATCGCCTGACTGCCAGCTTCATCGCCGACGGCTGGCATCTGTCGGCCGATACGTTCAAAGCCATGCTGCGTGCCAAGGGCATGGAGCGGGCATTCCTCGTATCCGACATGGTGGCGCTCGCCGGCATGCCGGCCGGACTTTACGAGCAATTGATCGGCGGCACTGTCGAGGTCTCGCCGGAAGGCCGGATCGGTGTCGCCGGCACTCCCTATCTTGCCGGCGCCAGCCTGCCGCTTTCGGCAAATGTCGCGATCGCTGCCGAAATGGCCAGCATGCCTCTGGCGGACGCGCTTTTGCTCGCCACCCGCAACCCCGGCCGGTACGTCGGCGGGCGCGGGGGGCTGGATGTTGGTGCGAGGGCCGATCTCATCCGCTTCGACTGGTCGCAGGGCGATCGCACGCTCCAGGTCCAAGAGGTCTGGGTTCACGGTGAAAGGGCATTCTGCCGATGATCCGGGCCGGAGCTGCCATTATCGATATCACTCCGACGCCAGGCGTGCCGATGTCCGGCTTTGCGGCCCGGAGCCTGCCGGCCGAGGGTGTCCATGATGGCCTGACGGTCCGTGCGGTGGTGATTGGCGAAACTGCCATTGTGGTTGCCGACGTCATTGGTATCGATGCAGCGATGAGCGCACGGATCCGCAAGCGGTGTGCGCTCCCAGCCGAAAACATCGTCGTGGCGGCTCTTCACACGCACGGGGGCCCGGTTTCGATGGCGGGGAGGCTGAGCGTCGCCGCCGATCTGACCTATCTGGAGCGACTGGAAGATGCCTGCGTGGCAGTGATCGACAAGGCGGTCTCCCTGCGAAGGCCAGCGCGGATCACGGTCGGGCAGGGCAGCGACCCGGGGGTCGCCCGCAACAGGCGCCACCCCGGCGGGCCGGTGGACACATGCCTGCCGGTGCTGCGTATCTGCGGCGAGGACGGCGCGATGATCGCGGTTGTTACCGCCTATGCCTGCCATCCGGTCGTTTTGGGCGCCGACAATCGCCATTGGACTGCGGACTATCCGCATTTCGTCCGTCAGGCCCTTGAAGAAGCATATCCGGGGAGCGTCGCACTGTTCACGACCGGCTGCGTCGGTGACGCCAATACCGGTCACTCTGCCCATGCCTCGATCACGCTCTCGGCCAGTCAGGACCGCACGTTCGATACGGCCGGTCAGGTCGGCCGCAGGATCGCCGAAGCTGCGCTTCATGCCGAAGAACAGCCGGTGTCCGATCGGGCGAGCGCGCGCAACGGCACCGTTGCGCTTGGCTTTGAGCGGCGCGAAACGGAAACAGCCGCTGCCCTTGAACAACGCTGGCGGACTGAGGCTCTGACCGCTGAACCGGCACACAAAGCGCTGCTCAGCTATTGGGCCGACTGGGCAAAAACCATTGCGCAGGTAATGCCTGAACCCATTGCCGCGCGCGTTACGGTTCTCGACTGGGGTGGTGTGCCTGTTGTCGCCTTGCCAGGAGAAATCTTTGCCGAGACGGCACTGTCCATCCGTGCTGCGCTCGGACGCGACAGGCCTGCCTTCGTCATCGGTTTTGCAGATGACAATCCGGGTTACATCCCGCCGGCGAGCGAGTTTCGGTTCGGTGGCTACGAGGTCGATGAGGCGCACCGCTATTACGGGCTGCCGATGAGCTTTGCCCCGGGCGCCGCAGAAGCGCTTGCCGGATGCGCGATCGCACTTGCGACCGACAATTGAGGAGGAAGCATGGGGGGTACAGGTAAACGTCAAAAACCACGCAAGCTTGACACGCAACCGGTTGCATGAGAGCTTTTTGTCAATAACAACAAGGGAACAGAATATGAAAAACGCATCAGTCACGACCAGGATTTCCACCCGGGTATTGCTCCTGAGCGCAGCCCTTGCCGGCACGTTGACTGCCGGCGTGACGGCGGCTTCTGCCGAAACGCTGACGGTCTGGAGCGGCTATCCGGAAATGGCGCCCTTCTACCAGCACGTCGCCGATGGGATGAAGGCCAGCCATCCGGACCTCGACGTGAAGGTGGAGGCGATTGCCCTGCGCGAGCACGAGAAACGGGTGGCGCTCGGCCTGACCGGCGGTGGCCAGGAAGGCGCCACCGTCATCGAACTCTCGGGCTCAACTGCCACCCGCTACCTTGAAAACGACATCCTGCCGGAGGCGCCGGAAGACATTTCCGCCTTCGTCAAGGATCCCAAGAATTTCGATAGGTTCTTCACCGATATCGCCAGCTATGACGGCAAGGTCTACGGCGTTCCACTCTTTCGCGGGCAGGGCTCGCTTTTCTACAATACCGACATGTTCAAGACCGCCGGCCTGACCACGCCGCCGAAGACCATGGAAGAATACACCGAATATGCCAGGAAGCTGACCCAGCGCGATGGATCGGGCAAGCCGACCGTTTCCGGCTGGAGCTTGCGTCTGTCGGGGGGCGGCCAGGGTATTGCCGAGAAATTTTGGACCAACATGCATCAGTACGGCGGCGCGATTCTTGTTCCTGCCGGCGACGGCAAGTGGAAGACGGATTTCGCCAATGAGGCGGGCCGCAAGGCGCTCAAGCAATATCTGGAACTTGTCTTCACCGACAAATCGGTAACGCCGGAAATGCCGGCCGATGCCGATGCCTTCGAGCGCGGGCAGACCGCGATGTTCATTCGCGAATCCTGGGTCATCGGCGACATTGCCCAAAAGGCGCCCGACCTGAAATATGCGACGGCGCCGCTTCCGACGGGATCGATCGCGTTGCCGACCAATCTCTATGTCGTCGGCGACGAAGACGCGGCCAAGCTCGGCTGGGAATTCGCCATGGCTGCGAACTCGCCGGAAAACCTCGTCTGGCTGCTGCAGAATGTCGGCTGGCTGCCGAACCGTTCGGGCGTCGATTATGCGTCGGTCACCTCCAAGCAGCCGGCCTTTGCGGCCTTTGTCGACTATCCCGAAGGCTACAAGTTCTTCACGCTGCCATCGATCGGCCCGATCGAGGAAATCCTCACCCGGGTCGCCGCCCAGCTCGTCGTCGCCTTTGCCGATCCGTCGCTTGCTGCCGACGATGCCAAGATCGATGCTTTCCTGAAGAAGACGAGCGACGAAGTGGACACCATCCTCGACCGCGAAGGCCTGCTTGCGAAATAGTCGCTGGCAGTTTTCGTCAACATTGCCCGCCCGGGACAACGTGACATTGTTCCGGGCGCTTCAAAGGGTCGGGGTTTGCGCCCCCGTGTGCGAAGCCGCTCGTCTACGAGGTCACCTGAATGCTGAAGCGCAAACGATTCCTCTTTGCGATCCTCGCGATCCTGCCGACATTGGCGATCTTTGCCTATGTGCGGCTTTATCCAATTGTCGACACGTTGAGGCTCAGCCTTTTCCAGTGGAACATCCTGTCGAAGAACAAGCCCTTCATCGGGCTTGCCAATTTTCGCGAGTTGACTGGCGATCACCTGTTTCTGGATGCGTTGGTCAACACCACGATCATTGCCTTCGGGGTGCTGATCCTGACCATCCCGATGGCGCTGATCATTGCCGCGTTGATCTTCCACCGCACGCGCTCACGCATGGCCGGGTTTTACGAAACCGCGGTGTTTATTCCCCATGTCGTGTCGCTGGTCCCGGCCGCAATGGCCTGGAAGTGGATCTTCGATGCCCGTCTCGGGCCGCTCAATGCAATGCTGACCTTCTTCGGCATTCCAGCGCAGAACTGGCTGTTTGATCCGGTCCTCTCGGTCATCTGCATCATCGTGCTGTGCTCCTGGCAAGCACTCGGCTATGCGGTGCTGATCTATCTGGTCGGCTTCAAGAGCTTGCCGGTTTCGCTTTACGAGGCCGCCAAACTCGATGGCGCCTCGGGACCGCAGAGCTTCTGGTACCTGTCGATCCCGATGCTGAAGCCAATCACCCTTTACGTTTCGGTCGTGACGCTGGTTTCGGGCTTCAACGTTTATGCCCAGGCCTTCGTCCTTGCTTCCGATGCGCAAGGCGCGCCCGGGCGCCAGGTGCGGGTGCTCGTACTCGACATGCTGGAAAACAGTTTCCGCAATTATCGCGTCGGCTATGCCGCTTCCGAGGCCGTCGTGTTGCTCGTTATCGTCCTGGTGTTGACGCTGATCCAGTTCTCCATGCTGAGAGAAAGGGGCAGGGCATGACTGTCGAACTCGCCATGCTCCATGTCGAACCGACTGCCGACGAGTTGGCAGAGGGACGGCGCCTGCGCCGCAAGAAAAAGCTGACCAACCTTGCGATCGACGTGTTCCTGTTGACCGTCTCGATCCTGATGTTGCTGCCGCTCGTCTTCCTGGTTGCAAATGCCTTCAAGACGCCGGCGGAAATGCTGGCCTGGCCACCGACCGTCATTCCGCACGACCCGACGACCGCCAATTTCAAGACGGTTCTTGCTGACACGCCGCTTATCCACTGGATCGGCAACAGCATCGCATTCGCGGTGATGTCGACGATTGCGATCGTCGCGACCTCGGCGATTGCCGGCTACGTTTTTGGCAAATTCCGTTTCCGGACGATGAACATCCTCTTCGCGCTGTTCCTGGCAACCGCGATCGTGCCGTTCGAAGTCTACATGATCCCGCTCTATTTCGAGGCCAAGAGCCTCGGTATCCTCAACTCCGTCTGGGGCCTGCTGCTCGGTTACCTGGTGATGAGCTTCGGCATCTTTCTCATCCGCCAGAATGTCATCCATTCGATCCCGGACGAGCTTCTCGAGGCCGCGCGCATCGATGGCGCCGGTGAGTTCTGGATCTTCTTCCGCATTGTGCTGCCGCTGCTTCGTGGCGCGCTCGGGGCTCTTGCCGTGCTCGCCTTCTTCCAGGCCTGGACCGCCTTCGCCTGGCCGATCATCGTGGCGACGACGAGGTCGAGCTATACGATCGAAGTGGGCCTTGCACTCTTCCAGACCGGCTTCACCGTCGATCTTGGGCGCCTCAGCGCCGCTTCCGCCATCGTCCTCATCCCATCCATCTTGCTGTTTGTCATC
Source organism: Rhizobium sp. 01T417 (assembly GCF_056398905.1). Taxonomy (NCBI): domain Bacteria; kingdom Pseudomonadati; phylum Pseudomonadota; class Alphaproteobacteria; order Hyphomicrobiales; family Rhizobiaceae; genus Rhizobium; species Rhizobium sp. 01T417. The sequence goes on from NZ_JBFTQH010000011.1 coordinate 9,606, forward strand.
CTGCGAAGGAACTTCGTTCAGGGCGTCGCCAGCACCGGTCTCAAGGAGTAACGGCAATGGCCTTCTTCGACGAGGCACGCAAGACCTATGTCGCGGCCAATGCCGGCACGCTTTATTGGGTGCTGCAGCGACCCGTGCTCGGCGGCGGGTTCTTGAATACAAAGCAGAATAGTCTGACGCTGAAAGACTATAGCGGGCAAGACGGCATGCGCGGCCCGGATTACACCTATGGCTGGATCCAGGGACGTGGGTTGGAAGCACTGGTCGGCCACGCCGGGTTCTTCGAGCGGGAACTGCCGCCACTGGCCGAAAAGCTCGATGCTGCCGGTCGGCGTCTTTACGATGTTCTGGCGGCTTTGCAGATGTCGGACGGCCATGCCTATTTCTGCTACGACCGCGCGATGGACGCGATTTATGCGGACGGCACCAACCGCACCTTCGCGCAAGAGAAGCCGGCTCTGATCTATTCCTATTCAGACGCCTTCGTCGCCAAGGCGCTGGTCGCAGCCGCAAGCCGCTACAGTCTGCCTGCCCTTGCCGATCATCTCGCCTATTTCGACAGGGTCATTGCTGCAATAGAGAGTGGACATTTCCAGATCGATGAGCGTCGTCCACTGTCACTCGACAGTCTCGCCGACCAGGCCGATGATTTCGGCCCGCGCATGATCCTGCTTGGCGCTGCAGGCATGCTGAAGCGCTTCGGCCATACTGCTCATCTGGAATTTGCCGATCGTTTCATCGCCCATGTCATCGACCGGCACTTCGACCCCGTGACGGGCCTGCTGCGCAATGTGCCAGGGGAGGATCTCTGCAATGTCGGCCACGGCATCGAGTTCGCCGGTTTCGCGTTTGACTATCTCGATGACAATGCCGATCCGGCACTGATCGAGATATTGGAGCGCATCGTTATCTCGTCTTTCGACACGGGTTTTGTCGAGCCCGGTATCGCATTGACCGTCTCGATTGCGAGCGGTCAGGCACAAAGCCCCTATTGTCCCTGGTGGTCGCTCCCGGAAACGATCCGGGCGGCTGCGCTTGCCCATGCGCGCACCGGCAGTGCCGGCAGCCTGCGGGTTTGGAATGCAGCCCATGCCGCTTTCTTCGAGCGTTACTGGCGCGGTACGCCGCCGATCGCCTACCAGACCATGACCAGGGACGGGCCGGTGGACTTCGTGCCCGCCACACCTGACCTCGACCCCGGTTATCATACCGGTCTTAGTCTGCTTGCGGCCATTCACGCCGCCGATTGCCTCCAAACGACAACTCGAAATTCAGGATAAACCCATGGCTTCCGTTGAAATCCAGAATGTCCGCAAGAGCTATGGCGACTTCGAAACCATCAAGGGTGTTTCCGTCGAAGTGCCCGACGGCGCCTTCGTCGTGCTGGTCGGGCCTTCAGGCTGCGGCAAGTCCACCTTGCTGCGGATGATTGCGGGGCTCGAAGAGATTACCGGTGGCACGATCCGTATCGATGGCCGCGTCATCAACGATGTCGAGCCGAAGAACCGTGACATTGCCATGGTCTTCCAGAATTATGCGCTCTACCCGCACATGACGATTGCCGAGAACATGGGCTTTTCGCTGCGGCTCGCCAAGACCTCGAAGGAGGAGATCGCCAGGCGGGTGGCCGATGCCGCGCGCATCCTCGGCCTTGCCGACTATCTCCAGCGTTACCCCAAGCAGCTTTCCGGCGGCCAGCGCCAGCGTGTCGCCATGGGACGTGCGATCGTGCGCAATCCCAAGGTCTTCCTGTTTGACGAGCCGCTTTCCAATCTCGATGCCAAACTGCGCGTCCAGATGCGTGCCGAATTGAAGGATATTCACGCCCGCTTCAAGACCACGACCGTTTACGTCACACATGATCAGATCGAGGCTATGACCATGGCCGACCGCATCGTCGTCATGCGCGACGGTATCGTCGAGCAGGTCGGTTCACCCCTCGACCTTTATGACAGGCCGGTCAACATGTTCGTTGCGAGCTTCATCGGGTCGCCGTCGATGAATTTCCTGTCGGCAAGGATCGGTGAGGACCGTCAGTCGGTCGTGACGGAAAACGGCATCCATCTGCCTGTCGGGCATGAGGCTTCGGTCGCATGCGGCGGCGCCGTCAGCTACGGCATCCGTCCCGAACACCTCACGATCGCGCCGGATGGGCAAGGCATTCCGATTGTGGTCACCAATATCGAACCCACCGGCTCGGAGACGTTCGTTCAAGGCACTCTCGACGGCCAGAAGATCTCCGCACAGCTGCGCGAACGTCTCTCTATCAAGACCGGCGAGGTACTCAATCTGACGCTTGCGCCGGCAAACAGTCATCTTTTCAACGCAGCATCAGGCATGCGGCTCCCATAGGAGATCGAGATGCCCATGCCGCCCATGTCTCTTCGGGCATGACAGCCGAAAGCGGCGAAAAGACCTCGGCTGGGAGCGACGACGAAGGAGGAGCGGGACAATGGCGAAGACAAGGGTCGCGATGATCGGGCTCGGTATGGCGGCGGGTCATCATGCCCGCGCCCTGCTGGATCTCTCCGACCGTATCGAATGCGTGGCCGCGTACAGCCGGACGTCCGGCCGGCGAAAGGCCTTTGCCGAACAATTTCCGACCATCCCGACGAGCGATAGCCTCGATGCGATCTTCGCGGATCTGTCCATTAAGGCGATCCTGATCCTGACGCCCCCGAGCAGTCACCTGGAACTCGTCCGTCGCGCTGCAGCGGCCGGAAAACATGTTCTGCTCGAAAAACCATTGGACATTTCCCTCGAACGCTCCGAAGCGACCGTAAGGGCGGCAAGAGACGCCGGCGTACTCCTCGGGGTGGTACTGCAAAACCGCTTTCTCGACGCGGCGCTCAAACTCGATGAAATCGTCAAGTCCGGGCGCCTGGGCGATCTTGTGGAGGCATCGGCTGCAATCCGCAACTGGCGACCGCAAAGCTATTACGACGCCGAAGGCCGCGGAACGATGTCGCGCGATGGCGGTGGTGTGCTGCTCACCCAAGGTGTTCACACGATCGACCTGCTCCTGAACTATGCGGGCACGCCTGCAGCAATTTCCGCATTCGTCCGCACGACCCCTATTCACAGGATGGAGATGGAGGACCTCGTGACGGCGGCCTTCTCTTTTGAAGGCGGCGCGATCGGATCGCTCAATGCGACTACTTGCGCCTATCCGGGACTACCGGAGCGTATCGAATTGATCGGTACGAAAGGTACGGCAGTCCTGACGGGTAACAGATTGGATGCAGCCTTTGTTGATGGCACCAGGGAAATGGCGGGTGGCGAAACGATCGGAAGCGGAGCGGGGGCAAATCCGATGGCGTTCGGCCATGAGATGCACCGCGCACTGATCGGAAATTTCATCGATGCGATCGAAAATGGCGGCCAGCTTCGCGTCAAAGGCGATGATGCGTTGAACGCTCACCGGTTCATAGACGCGGTCCTGGTGGCTGGCACTCGACCTCTTCCTGACGCGCGGCTTGATCGCTGATGGTGGCGCGGCAGAATGGTCGCTGCCGGCGGCGCCGGCTACCGCAGGATTTACGCCATCCAGTTTCGCGCTCACCACAGCGCGTTACGCGCTGTGGTTCTCCGACAGGTTGAGAGCGAGCTTCAATGGGACTGGGGTCCACCTATTGGATCAGGTGACCTATTCATATTCACTGACGACGGCCACGGGCCAACGTAGGTCTCGATCAACACCGTGGCGATGCCTTCGACCGACCGATGGCCCTGGTCGAAAAGCTTCACTGCTGCGTGGTTAAGAAGCCTGGATGCCTCTTTGTCCGGATCTACGTCGTAGTACCGATACCACTGCCTGACAGCTCTCGAGAGAATTAGAAAATCGGTGTCCTGCATTGCCGCCTCCTTCGAACAGGGAACAAGTAGTGCCACATTCTAGATCTTCAATCCCGAGACTCGATCACGAAATGGACGCAAACATCGGCCTCGACATTGCAGACCGTCGAAAGCCACGAAGGATCGAACGCATAGGTGAGTTGTCCGTTTCGGTCTTCTGAAAGAGCTTTTGATCCCATAGGCTGGCTTCACTTGTCTGTCGGTGGCGGTGCCAATTCACGCCGCGGGGGAGCGCCGATGACGCCGACGGAGGGCGTTTTCAGATGACATTCAAACTGCCGAGGTCATTTTCCAGGCTGCTGAAATCGCAGAAAATGTATCGAAAATTGCTTGCAAAGGCGCTTCGCACACCGACCCGAACCGTATCCAGAAAATCGCGCAGCCCGGTCGCAGCGAAGCCGAAGCTCAGCGAAGTGACCGGGTTCGGTAGCAATCCAGGACGGTTGACGATGAAGCTCTTCGTACCCGGCAAATTGCCGGCAAAGCCGCCATTGGTCGTGGTCCTGCATGGCTGCAGGCAGACGCCCGAAAGCCTGGATACGGGAGCCGGATTCTCCAAATTCGCTGCACTGCGGGGTTTTGTTCTCCTTTATCCTCAGCAGAACGAGACGAACAATCCGCAGCGATGCTTCAATTGGTTTCGGCCGAGCGCGGTGGCGCGGGACCGTGGCGAGTTGATGTCGGTCCGCCAGATGATCGAGTACACATGCCGCCACCATCGAGTAGATCGGTCCAGGGTCTACGTTGCGGGCCTATCTGCCGGCGGAGCCATGACTTCGGCGCTCGTCGCCACCTATCCCGATCTTTTTGCTGGTGCTGCCATTTTCGCCGGGATGCCGTTCGGCGCGGCAAGGGATGCAATATCGGCTATGCGCGGCATGAGGTCCGGTATCAAGCGAGAGCCTCAGCAGTGGGGCGACCTGGTGCGCAGCGCTTCTCCAAACACGAAAGAATGGCCACCGATCTCGGTATGGCATGGAACGGCTGACAGTGTCGTGAATCCGCTCAATGGACGCGCCTTGGTCTCGCAATGGCTCGAAGCGGCGGGCATGGACAAAGCGGTCGGGCGAACGAAACAGATGCCATGGGGCACTCTCGAGGAATGGAAACGGGGAGACCGTCTGCAGCTGTCATTCTATTCGGTTCACGGGCTGGGGCATGGGTTGCCGCGAAGGTTCTCAAATCAGAAGGAGAGGGTAGCTGATGCTTACGTCCTGCCGTCGGAACTGTCTGCGCCATTGGAACTCATGCGAGCATGGGGGTTGCGATCCTGGCGTGCCGATTGATCCGACGCGTTGTTTCGACGCGTGTCCGGTCGCGTAGGGAAGAAATGGCGGACTGTCGCAGCCTCCCTGACGCTCCCTCGTTTCCACCGGCGGCGAGAGTGTATCCGATTGGTCTCTCCCGAGGCGACTGCGCCAGTTGTTTTCGATAACGCCACTGGAAAGATTGCCGTTCTTCTCCGCGAGAAGAACCCGAAGTCCAAGAAGATTGTGAACGTGATTTGTCTGTATGACAAGAAGTCCGGAAAGGCTTCGATCGCCGAGTACCAATGGCTGGGGCAGTGACACTGATCTCGTGATCCGTATAGACCCTAGCGCTTCAAATCGGCGGCGATCATCTCGCTACCGATTTCGGGAGAAGATGGCCAGTGAGCCTGTCGGCGTGCCTGGAGGGATTCATACTCACTCAGCCTCGCGGGGTCGGGCTGTATGATTTGACCGTCCTTAAGGAAGGCGAGTTCGTCGTAGCCAGCAGGCATCGACCCGACGAACTCCGCCGCCTGAGCTAGGATCATCCTGAATGCGATGGCAACCTCGTGGGCATCGATCGTCGCGTCACTCATGACCCGATCAAAGTCGTCTTGTCGGTAGACAGCATTCCGGCCCAGTTGCTCGATGAGGCTTTCCGGAGTGTAGCCCGGATCCTTGGCTGGAGCTGCCCAGATGGCGGCGCCCAGTGGGAAGTGGTTTTTGTGGAGGTGAAGTAGATCGAGGACGTCTCTCGGCTCCTTGCGGGAGGCGGCCGCAAGAAGCTTGTTCGTCGCCAAGTCGAACATGTGCAGCTTGAAGCCGAACAAGTCGTCCGGGATGGACTCAAAAAATCGGTAGTCGCTGTCGATTACCCAGTCGAGCAAAGTGCTTTCGCCATCCTTCGTTACGATGGCCTGATATTTCTCGGGGTGCCGGGTTGGCCATCTGATCTCGAACCCGGCGGCTATCAACGACTTTGCATCGATCTCGACTGTGTTTCTCAGCATGTTGACACGGTCGTCTTCGCTGAAGAGGTCATGGAAAATGTCGATATCGTCGGAATACCGGGCACTATCCCTGTTGATGACAGTGCCGTCAGCAATATGACTGCCGGGATGCCTGTTAGCGGCGATAGTCGCCATCGCTTCTTGCTGAATTCTACGAAGCGGCACGGCAGGCCTCTTCGAGGCGGACAGCGAGCTGTCGCGTCGTCATATTGCCGTTGCGCTTGAGGCGGGCGACGGCGTCGAGCACGTCGGCCACGGTCGGATCCTGCATTTCTCTCGTTGACCACAAACACAGTGGGCCATACAGGGCGAATGCTTCGTGGTAGAGGGCGCGCGCGTCCGCCGATACGGCTTGCCGCACGGCGCTCTCCGTTCGTTCTCGTGCTAAAGCCCTCATTTCCATCAGCATCCGTGTCATCTTCTCTTTCAAGAAAATAGGATACGGCCGAGCGCTTCGCAAGCGGCCATACGCTGCTGGGACAGCGGCTCAGGCCGTCAGCTTCATGGCAGGTTGGTCTGTTTATCAGTCGTGATGTCGCTCCAATGCATCCCCGCTGTAATAGAAAGCTTGCCTGCCCAGGTTCACCTTCCTTCGAGATGATGCTGGATCCGTAAGGTTCTCGCGAAGTGATCATGATCGCGTCATTCGGTGCCGGACGCGCGAGATGCTGCGCTTCATCCCACGGAACGATGTCACGCGATGGCGGTGGTGTGCTGCTCACCCAAGGTATTCACACGATCGACCTGCTGTTGAACTATGCGGGCACGCCGGCAGCAATTTCCGCATTTGTCCGCACAACCTCTATTCACAGGATGGAGACGGAGGACCTCGTGACGGCCGCCTTCTCTTTTGAAGGCGGCGCGATCGGATCGCTCAATGCGACAACTTGCGCCTACCCGGGACTGCCGGAGTGCATCGAATTGATCGGTACGAAAGGTACGGCAGTCCTGACCGGTAACAGATTGGATGCCGCCTTTATTGATGGCACCAGGGAAATGGCGGGTGGCGAAACGATCGGAAGCGGAGCGGGGGCAAATCCGATGGCGTTCGGCCATGAGATGCACCGCGCACTGATTAGAAATTTCATCGATGCGATCGAAAATGGCGGCCAGCTTCGCGTCAAGGACGATGATGCGTTGAACGCTCACCGATTCATAGACGCTGTCCTGTTGGCTGGCACGGTAGTGAAGCAAGGGCCCGACCTTCACAGGTGGCCGGACCCTCCTAGTGCCGCCTCGGGGGGGCATATGAGCGCGGCCCGGGGGAAATAGTCGATTCGGACGTTCCCGGTCAATCACGAAACCATAGCATTGAAATGCGCATTTGAAGGGCCATCGGCGAGCGCGCGCTCGTTTCCCAAATCGGCGGGATCATCCAAAAGAGGTAGGAACGAAAGCGCGCCCTATCCGTTTTGGGGTCGGGCTTTGCTTAATCTCTCCCAGCGAAGCCTCAATGTTCCATTGCCCCGCAACCGCGACTGCCGGGTTCAAATACAAACTCCCACCCCGCTTCCTTCAGCGGGGTTTTTTCTGTTGGCGGCCTTGCGTGGACCTTGGCCTCGCTCGGCGGCCGCCGACAAAAATTGGGGGTCGTACGCGGGACTTTTACGACAGCGGGCGGCCTTGAATAGCAGCCCGTGTTCGCTCGAAACTGGGCGGCGAAATTGGCGACATTATGCTGCCAAAGTGCCTCTCGAGTTCCATAGTCAGATCTTCTTCTGATGTCATGCCACGGTGAAAAAGCCCGACGAGCAGTTTCGCTGCAACGTTATAGCTTTTGGGATTGGAAACGCTGTTGGCCGGGCCATAGCCAGCCGCATCCAATACGCCTTGCAGCATGAGGAGGTCTTTTGATTTCAGGACGACGTGCAGTTCGGAAGACATCTGGTCCTCCTTCTTTTGGGGCGAGGGCATTTTGCCCCGAAGCAGCAGCGCCCGTAAAATAGACTGCTGACCTACAGACCATGCTCCACGCTCTTTCCTCACGCAACTTAATTCACACAATCAATGTTTTTATTCGTCCTTTATAACAAAACCAAAGATTGTCGTTGCGTTTCATGCGAGGAGTGTCTATATGGCGGCTATCGGCATTGCTGATGAGCGCTGGAACATGTCTGTCGCTCGCAATCGCCGCAGTTGCTTTCTGCTTTTGACCACGGATGTACTGGCATTGGTATGAGTAGCGATGTGAGGAAGGTCGGTGCGGTTTAGCCCCGGCCTTTTTTGTTTGCCGAGATAGGCGCCAGGCCTCAGCGCTCACTCCTGATCGTTTCAGTCGCGAGGAAAAGCAGGTGCCCCGCAAGGGTTCTGGCGAACGCAGCCCTTGGGCAGTTTACAGTTTGGAAAGTGAAACGACGCAGACCGGAATATCTTGCCGTCCCATCTTTTCAGCGAACAACTTTGAGCTTTGTTCCGAGCAACCAAGGTCGCGCATGGAAAAGATCCTGGTGGCGTGGCTGACTGAGCGCTTCGCCGCAGTCACAAAGCTGATTGGGGCGTGTCGCCTAGGCGAGCCGGAACACTACCTTTGCATCAAGAGCCGCTGCAAGGAATGCGGACTGGGCTTCTCTCTGGGTTACTCCTCCTGCCATGGTACCAGCGCAGGCCTGCATCGCCGAGAAGAAGGCGCGGCCTTGTGTCACCGGCCAGTTCGCAAATAGCATGTCCAGGGCTTCATCTGCGGATGCAATGGTGTGCAACACATGGTTGCGTTCAACGACTAAAACGACCCAACCTGACGACACAGGGTCTCCGATTCCGCTTCAAAGGGACATACACTGATCGATCGGCAGCCACTCTTTAAACACCGCCCGTGACACGTTGTTCCCGCTATTTCGCGGGAAGACGAAGCAGGAGCAATTCCAGCAACTCTCGGGGCGCGAGCGTCGAATTCGACGACATGAGCTCTATGGCGACATTTGCGGCGGCTTGCGCCTGGATGCTTTCAGGATCGGTTCGGGTCGCCGTGAGGAAGCTCATCTCACGGTTCCCGCTCAAGGCAAGAGCACGTCGTATCTGGCCTTGGTCGCCAACTGCTCAAGGCCGGGCAGGGATGGTCGTGCGTGACGAGTAGCCGCATTAGGCGGGCGTCATGAGGCTTCCTATCTCCGAAGGGCAGAGACCATCATTCGGCTCATTGAGCGCAGGTCTCGCAGGGACGAAGCCCTTAACCTCCAACGATTTCGCTGAACTGTACGATTGGCACGATGTCCGTATAGTTTGCGACATCCGCGACGATCTCCGCGCGGTGAGGACCGAACGCCTCCTGGAATGTCTCAAGGGTCGGCGAGTAGATGTGGCACGCCGCGACGAATTCCGGCACGCTTCCTGGGTCGCGACCCCCGAGTCCCTTATCGACCTCGTAGCGCAGGCAGGCATCGCCCATGCGTTCCTGGATCAGTGGCAAATGGCGTGTGCGGTAGTAGTCGTGATCAAATTTCGAGCCCCCATCGGCCGGATAGTAGACGCTCATTTTGATCATGGTCGGGCTCCTGCTTGGGCGCTTCTTCACTGGTCCGAGGGGTTTATAGCCTGAGTCCATTATATTCGAGAAGCTGCTCGTAGTATTCCTAAAGGGACATCCCTACGCAGAGGGACGGGGTCACGTTAAGCCACGTGTGCGCGCCGGCCATTTCAAGAATCAACCCTGCGGCCCGGGTGGACTCGATCGGAAAAAACCTGGATTGATGCTTGTCTGGTTAACTACGGCCCCGACACGTCGACTGTCCCGCCGCCGCAATATCTCGTCGTCCCATAACCTGCTAGCTTCGGGCCTGTGGAAGAACGTTCTGGAAGTGCCACGCAAAATGGATCGGGAGGGACGTTCGAATGGAGGCATCGAGCACTAACAAGCCTTTTTTGCAGAAGAAACGCATCCGCGGGCTTTGGCTCGCAACGACGACCTTTTTTGTTGTCGTGTTCCTAACTCGTCCCCTGTACGCAGGAGCAGCTTTGCACCAACTATCTGAGAACATTGGCGTCGTTCTCGTCATCGCAGGTGTTCTCGGCCGTCTTTGGGCAACGCTGTACATCGGCCAACGCAAGAACAGACAGCTAATAACCACCGGCCCTTATTCCATAACCAGGAACCCGCTTTACGTTTCGTCGATGCTGGCGATACTGGGCGTGAGTTTGATGATCGGGTCCGTTTTGATCATAGCCGCTTTCGTGCCGACTTTCTTCTTTCTGTTCGCCTACGCCGCGCGGCGCGAGAGCGAATATCTCAGATCAAAATTCGGCTCTGCCTATGACGACTATGCGGCACGAACTCCATTTTTTATGCCGAACCCGCTATTGATGAAGCTGGACGCAGAAGTCACCTTCCGCACCTCGGCTTTGTCTACCGCGTTCCGTGACTCCCTTTTCTTAGTAGCGTTGATTCCTCTATGTAATCTGCTGGAGTTCCTGCACAACGAGGGATACCTCCGAGCAGTTTTCTATATTCCATGAGCGAGATTGTTTGATCTCAATTACTTTCGATTGATTTCGGAGCCAACGGAGCAGGCTCAACTACTCAGCGGTAGTCGGCTTGTCTCGGGGTGGAATCTCCGGCCAGCCCTACAGGACTAGTATTTCTTCCAGTGCGCCTTGTCCGCCTTCCCTGCACGAAGTGCACGCGGTGGTACATATGCGGGTCTATTGACCGCGCATGTCGCGACAGGCCCACTGTCGAATAATCAGCGCTTGAAAAGCTGGCCACTCATTTCGTCATCGTCGATAATGACCTTCAAGTCGCCACTGCGGAGTGTTGCGAAGGATCAACCTCTCGTTTGTACGAATAACTGTATTCATAGCCTATCGGTGACCCGAAGTGCATCGCGGAAAAGAGTGGGTGGTAGCGCAAACCAAGTGCCTCGAAGCGATGGAAGGTCTGCGAGAGGGCGGCGTCTGTCGCAGCAGCTATCGCAGCTGAGATGCTGATGATCAAGGAAGAGTACATTCAGCAGCGGCCGGAAAGGCGTTCTGCGAGACAAGCGGGGCAGCGGTCCGGAGATTCTATGAATGTCTGAGCGCTATCCAATCACCCAAGACGACACCATCCAGAAGCCCTTCCCGGTCACGGCAATAAGGCCGACAACGATGAGGAAGGCGAAAATAGTGCCAGGGATCTCGAAGCGGTTCACACCTTCTCCTGACACTTTAGGGCGGCATCTAGCATAAGCTCATAGCCCTCCTTCAAGCCTCCGCACACATGGCAGCCATAGCCGTAGTGGACTTCTTCGGGAGCCAGCATCTCGGGCGTTGGCTCGCGCATCGCTTCGATCGCAGCAACAGCCTTGACGCGGAACCCGCGCTTTTGGGTATCGTGAACGTCCGCCCACGTGATCTCGCGGCGAACGGCGTCAAACGGTTCCGCTTCGTAGATCGCCCGAGCAACCTTCTCGACCATATCCATCACATCACCTTCCGTGTAGAACCTTCAGCCTATCATAAGTCTCTTCCACCAACCGGGATGCTTCTCGGACATCAACCGCTTATCCATGGTGCGGCATGATCGTTCGCCTCTGCCAGGGAATGTGGTTTATCGCCCATATCCATTGGCCCTTCTTGAGGCTCGTGAGATCGAGGAAGATCCTCCCGAACTGTAGATCACCTTCCCATGCTGCAAAGTCTTGGTGGCTTTCGTCAAGCCACGTCTCTCGCCATTTGTGTTTGTTTCGATGCAGCGCCTGCTCGATAAACTGAGCGAGTTGGTCGGAACTCACGAGTTCCGGTAAGTTAGCGCTGGGCGGATCAGCCTGCCCGGACAGCACCGCTGACTTGGCGGTCCGGCGCGAGGGGTTAGGCGTGGGGCCGCACCTATGGCGCCATGTGGTCTCTTGGAGCGTCGTCTCTAGCTTGGCACAATTCCTCAACGTAATTGGCCAGCACCGGATCATTTGAGAGGTGCAGTTGAAACTCTTCGTCGTCCATTTGTCCCGAACGATATGCATCAATCAATGCCTGCTGCTCTTCGCTTAGAACACCTGTGTTGGGCCAGATGGCATCGAGCTCGGCCAGTTGGCATTTCAATCTGCTAGGGCTGTCGGTGCTATAGGTCGGCATGCGGCTCTCCTTTGATGGGAAAACTGATCAAAGGCCTTCGTGTTCCGAGTGCGCTTCGGTGCTCATCGTGACAGGTGCCTCATCCAACAGCGGCGGCCATGGCGTCAATCTTCATCGGAACACTCGCTGTTGGCTTCGTAGGTGGCGAGGAGGGTCAGCACGAAGGCGTATCGCGATGTGGTCGGAGCCCCCACGATTTGGCTCGGTCAGACGAGAGGTGTGAAGATCGGTGACACTCCCACAATGGACGAATGCAAGACTATGCTCGGTGACGCGCTCGTCGAGTTGGAAGGGATATGCGCGCCTGTCTCAATGTTCCCGTTTGCCCCGCTACATGTACGACGGCGACTATGACGGGCGGGATATCGTTACGCCCAACTCTGCTGGACACGGAAATACGACGGATACCGTCATGGCCACCGGGTGGTGCGACAAAGGAAAGTTTGCGATCAGGGCTGGACACTGCCCAATGGCGTCGAGCTCTTCGATGGCAACGAATCGGATGCGGGTGTCCGAGCCGGCCGGACCGGTCAGGGCAGGTCCACTGGTCCCCAATGTCTCGCAGGTAGAACACAGCGTGGTCCACCTCAGAGGTTTTAGAGCGCCGCCGGTGTGCCGCCAGGATCGAGGCGCCTCATTTCGAGCATCGCTTCGCAGGACGCATCGGCCAACAGAGATAATTGTTCTGGATCACGTACTCCCTGGCGGTAAATCTCAATGACAATGGCCGCGAGATGAACTCTGTCGTTCTGATCGTTGATCAAATGTTTTTGCGCGACGTCCTTCAGGATTTCATCACAGATGGACAAATCGTTCGATGTAAGCGCTTCGTCGCGTTGTCGCATTGTGTGGTTCCATGCCGTTAAACATTCGGTACTCAAACATGAGAAGGGCTTTCCGGGTCGGCGGGACCGGGAAAGCCCTCGATCCTTCGTCGCTCGTCGAGGTCTCGGGCGCGTGCGACTCGGATCAACCACAGATTGCCTTTTGTTCTTCACGGAAGAAATAGGACTGAAGCCTGATCCTCATTTGGACCTTAGTCTGACGGAGTGGCAAGCAAGACTGAATGCGCCTATCCTGGTGAGGCTGTCCGTCGAACGCAAATCGTTTGCCTTCGCGAACAACCGTTGTGTGGAACGGATTCGTTCTCAGCGACGCGGCCAGGCGGAAAGGCAAGGCTGAAAAGGCTATTGAGCCGAAGATGCCTTTACTGTGTTCCGCATCGTACTCGATACGGCGTCGCAGCGCCTGATCCTGCGCTTCCTTCAATATCTGGTAGACGAGGAACGTGAGAAGAGCGGCGGGTCGAGCCTCCGTTTGCATCCATATGTGCGACCTTGTGTGCGGTCGCACAGGACCGCTGGCCAAGATGGCTTCCTGACCGGATGCCGAGGACGGTCGGTGCCGGGCGCGATATCTTGGGTGGCACGCCGAGGCGCCGGTCGCGTTGGTGTTTGCCGCTTGAACCTGTGGATCCGCTTGAACCCGCGTCCCCCGCGTCCTGCTGCGGCTTTCGGTCCTGCCAGGCTCGCACTGGCCGCAACGGCGTTGCCGTCCTCCACTGGCGTTTCGGCCCTTCGGGTGCCGGCCAGCGCTTGAAGCCCGGCTTTTGGACCGCCGTAGCAGGTCGCGATGGTCGCGACCCCAGGAGGTTCCAACATGACAAGGCAGCAAACCAGCCAACGATCCGACATCCACAGCCGCATCACCGACAAGATCATTGCCGCTCTCGAACAGGGTGTCCGTCCCTGGATCCAACCCTGGCATAACGCTTATCCGTCCGATCCGGTCTCACGACCGCTGCGCTTCAATGGCGCACCCTATTCCGGGATCAACGTCATCCTCCTCTGGTCGGAGGCAATTGCCCGTGGCTTCTCGTCCTCGACCTGGATGACCTTTCGCCAGGCGCTCGAACTTGGCGGCGCGGTTCGCAAGGGCGAAAGCGGAACGACCGTCGTCTTTGCCAGCTCGATCATCCGTACCGAAACCGCTGATGGCGGCGATGATGTCGAACGCTCCATCCCCTTCATGAAAGCCTACACCGTCTTCAATGCCGATCAGATCGATGGCCTCGATGCCCGGGTCCAACCAACAGCAAGCCTGTCGGATCCATTCGACCGCATCGGTGAGGCCGGTCGCTTCTTTGCCAACACCGGCGCCATGATCCGTCATGGCGGTTCGTCCGCCTATTATGCCGCGAACCACGACTATATTCAGATGCCGCACTGCGACGCCTTCCGGGACGACGCTTCTTACGTTGCCATCCTCTCTCACGAATTGACGCATAATGCCGCGACCCGGATTATGCCGCGTCTCTTCAAGAACCCGTGGCTCGCAGGGTGATTGCGTCAATCGCGTTCGGCATAATCTTCGTGGCTCCAACAACAAGGAGCCCACGAAAGATGCCTGCAATTCTAGACACCTGCATCGAGGCCTACCTGGACTCGTTTACCCAGCGTCTCGTCGCCGCCGATTATAAGGCGCCGACCATCAAAGAGTACCGGTCGATCATTCGAAGGCTTGGCCAGGTGATGGATGCGGAAGGGATAAAGCCTTCGAAACTCACGCTTGACCAGGCCGACCGGCTAGGACGGACGTTGCCGCGGAAGTATTACCAGAATGTCCGCCCACACAAGCTCGCCCTTCGGTTTGCCCAGCATCTGATCGAAATTGGCGTGGTCGAGCCCACGGCGCTAACCGAAGCGCAGATCGCGCGCGCCGACTTGTTGGCAAGGTTCGAAACCTATCTCGTCAAACAACGAGGCCTCAGTCAGCGTACGATCTATCACTCGATGCGCTTCGCCAACCGTTTCCTCGACTATCGCTTCGGAGAAATGATGGTCGATATCGGTTGCTTGCGTCCCACCGATGCGATTGGGTTCGTGGAGCATGTCTTGGCAAGCGCGCGCCGCGACAAAACGATTGGTACGCATGTTCGGACTTTCCTCCAATATCTGTTTGCATGTGGGGCTACGTCGACCAATCTGGCGCTGAGCGTGCCGAAAACTGCAAAGTCCTGGAGCCCGCGACTGCCACGACATCTGTTGCCGGAGGGTGTCGAGGCGGTGCTGGCAAATGTGCGCGACAATCCAAGGCACGGCGCACGGGACTATGCGATGCTGCTGCTCATGGCCCGGCTTGGGCTGCGTGCTGTCGAGGTCATGGCAATCCAGCTCGACGACATCGATTGGCGCGCGGGCGAACTCATGGTGCGCGGCAAGGGCAAGCTGCACGACCGGTTACCGATCACGATGGAGGTAGGCGATGCGCTGAGCCGCTACCTTCGTGAAGAGAGAGGCCTGGCGACGTGCCGCACGATGTTTGTCACCCATCGCGCGCCGCATCGACCGTTCAAAGATAGCCAGATCGTCAACAACGTCCTCAAAGAGGCATTGAGGGCAACCGGCCAGAAGCCGGTGACACCCTATGTGGGATCGCATCTGCTCCGCCATAGTCTTGCGACCCAATTGGTGAACACGGGGGCTTCGTTGGATGAAATCGGCGACGTGTTGCGACACCGATCACGAACATCGACGATGATCTATGCACGCCTCGACATTGAAGGCTTGCGATCGATCGCACAGCCTTGGCCAGTGGCGGGAGGTGTGTGATGAGCCTCACCATCCAACTCGACCGCTATCTGAGTGTCAGGCGCAGCCTGGGCTATGATCTTGGCACCGCTGCTCGCATCCTTCGTCGCTTCACCCGGTTTGCTGACCGCGAGGGCACCACACATATCGACACGGCGTTATTCCTGCGTTGGCACGCCACGCTGGCTGAGGCCTGCTCCTCGACCAGAGGAGCGAGGCTGACTGTTGTGCGTCTGTTCGCACAATGGCTCAGCAGCTTCGATCCAGCTCATGAGGTGCCCCCGCAAGGGCTGCTACCAAGCTCGATCCGACGATCGCGTCCACACATTTACAGCGACGATGAAATCAGAACAATCATCGCGACCGCCAAAGAACTGCCGTCGGTCTACGGTCTGCGAGGCCTGACCTGCTCCACTCTGTTCGGGCTCATCGCGGTAACTGGTCTTCGTATCAGCGAGGCGTTGGCGCTTGACCGGGATGACATCGACACATTGAACGGCGTGCTGCGGGTACGGCAGGGCAAGCTTGGTAAAGAGCGCTTGCTACCGCTCCATCTCAGCGTCGTCACGCACCTGATCGATTATATTGCCGAACGGGACCGGCTGATCGGCCATCCGGTCGTGCCGCTGTTCGTCACCGACAAAGCTTCACGGCTCACCGACTGCGGGGCCCGATACAACTTTGCGCGGGCATGCCAGGATGCCGGCCTCAGAACCCATCAACCACACTGCAAACATGGACGGGGACCGCGCATTCACGATCTTCGCCACAGCTTTGCGGTGAAGACGATGATCCATTGGTACCGCACCGACAAAGACCCGGCACGCGAGATGATCCGGCTGACCACCTATCTCGGTCACGGCAGTCCTGCCAACACGTACTGGTATCTGGAAGCGGTGCCCGAATTGCTCGGTCTGGCAATGGCGCGAGCGACATCCGACGATGGGGAGGCAGGTCGATGAGTATTCCTACCTTGCCTTCGCTCATCCAGCGCTTCTTCACTGACCGGCTCCGCATCCAGATGGAAGCAAGCCCCCATACGATTGCCGGCTACCGAGATACGTTCCGACTTTTGTTGCGGTACGCGAGTGCACGACACAGCAAGCCGCCGGTCAAGTTGACGATCGAAGATATCGACGCCGATCTGGTTGCCGACTTCCTCGTCTATACCGAGACCGCCCGAGGCAACAGCGCACGCAGCAGAAACACCAGGCTCGCAGCGATCAGATCTTTCTTCCGCTATGTGGCGATGAGCGACCCGACTTGGCTGCTACAATGTCAGCGCATCCTCGCCATGCCCAACAAACGCTACGTGCGGCGGGAGGTGACGTTCCTCGACAACAACGAAATCGCTGCCTTGCTAGCAGCGCCTGATCGGAAGACATGGGCGGGGCGACGCGACCATGCGCTGCTGTTACTCGCGGTACAAACCGGGCTCAGGGCCTCCGAGCTGGTCGGCCTCAAGTGTGGTGACGTGGTGCTCGGGTCCGGCGCTCATATCCGCTGCATGGGAAAGGGCAGGAAGGAGCGCGCCACACCGCTTCGCCGTGAAACGGCCAAGCTCCTGGCCGCTTGGATCGGAGACGGTGAAAAGGGCAGACCGCTATTCCCATCGATCAGAGGGGAGCCCCTGAGCCACGATGCCCTTGAGCATCTCGTCCGCAAACATTGCCTGACGGCATCACGCACGTGCCCCAGCATTGGCTGCAAGCGGGTTACGCCGCATACGCTGCGCCACAGCACGGCGATGGACCTGCTCCATCACGGCGTCGATCCTGCGGTCATCGCGCTCTGGCTTGGTCACGAGAACGTCGAGACCACCCAGATCTACATCCATGCCGACATGCGAATGAAAGAAAAGGCGCTTGCCCGCGTCGCGGCTCCGGCCACGCCTTCGGGGCGGTTCCGGCCCGACGATAACCTGCTCGCCTTCCTGGAAGGGCTCTGATTATCCCGAACAGCCGCATGGCCGAAACCAGGCTAACAGGCCTCCAACGGAGGCCATGCGGCATAATCCGGATCGCGGCATTATGCGTCTTATGCCGATATCGGCATAAGACGCACTGGACATCGGCCAAGGGACGGCTCGATCGCGATCTCAGCCGTTATGGGAAGGATCGCAGTGAGCGCGCCCGGGAAGAACTGATTGCCGAACTGGGCAGCGCATTCTTATGCGCCGATCTCGGGATCGTTCCGGAACTCGAGCCGCGTCCCGATCATGCAAGCTACATCGATAGCTGGTTGACCGTGCTCAGCGGCGACAAGCGCGCGATCTTCACGGCGGCCTCACAGGCACAGCGTGCCGTCGATTACCTGCACCACCTGCAACCAAGCTTCGTAGACGAGGGGGCGGCGTGAGCCGCCCTTTCACGCCTGATGATGCCGCATGGAAAACACGACCCCGCCCAATCCGAGCGGGGGTCTTCCCATTTACTCGTTCAGTGCATCCTTTGGCCAGCGCGAGATTTCCACGGCTTCTGATTAAATTCGCGAGCGATGACCGCTGCTCGCGGCTTGGCCAAGATACTGACGTCTCGGACTTGAAGTGTAATGAAGAAAACGGCACGCGCGGAGAGCGCCACCTCATCTCAGCTTTGCAGCTTTTCGAACAGTCCTGCAAATTCAGGGTCCACGTAATATCTGAGCTTTCCAGCCGCAATCGGCCGCTGTCCTGCGATGAACAGGATCTCGACACTGGCGGGCAGGTTGCGGACCTCATCGGGGGTCAGAAGCGGGCGGGCGACATGCTGCTCGGCCAACGAGAGACCGGTCTTTTCGGAATCGAGTGCGCGCGCAATCGTATTGAACACGACAGTCTCCTCACCGAGCAGGTCGGAGACGAGCCGGGCACTGTCATGATCATTGACCCCGAAGACCTGCAACACGCCGGCATTCGATAAAAACGTGCCGGCCCGCTGGCCATAGGTGGCGCGTAGCTGATGAATGTCCTGGACGATTGGCCAGAGCTGCACGCCGTAGCCTGCCATCAGCCCCATGGCCCGTTCGATCGGGGCGAGATGACCAAGGGCTGCAAACTCATCGAGAAGATATAGGACGGGTGGTGCCGATGAACGTGACGCCGATGAAACTGGCGCCAATGAAACTGACGAAGGGGAAAAGCGCGCCATCTCGATCAGGCTCTGGGAGATCAACAGGCGCAGCCAGCGCGAGTAGGCCGCAAGCCTGTCTGGCGGCAACACCAGAAAGACGGTTGCCTTTTCTGACTTCAGATCGCCAAACCGGAAATCCGATCGAGACAGCACGTTGGTCATGCGCGGGCTGTCGAGGAAATGCGTGTGCCGCTGGGCGGCCGAAAGCACGCCGCTTGCCTCACGATCGGACTTGCCTAGATGCCGATTG
The DNA here is from genome assembly GCF_056398905.1 of Rhizobium sp. 01T417. Classification (NCBI taxonomy): domain Bacteria; kingdom Pseudomonadati; phylum Pseudomonadota; class Alphaproteobacteria; order Hyphomicrobiales; family Rhizobiaceae; genus Rhizobium; species Rhizobium sp. 01T417. The sequence continues at coordinate 28,716 of NZ_JBFTQH010000011.1, forward strand.
GCCGCACGCGCGATCAGTCCATTGACCGCATCACTGTCCTGCATCTCGTCGAGCAGGATGCGGAAGGCTTCTGGTGCCAGCGTCAGCATGTGCCTCAGCATCGTCAGCGTGCGCCTGTCGTCGGGCTGGGTTGCAACGACATGGAGAAGCAGTCCCGCAATCAGGGCCTTGGCTTCCTCGTTCCAGTGGGCATCGCCCGCAAGGCCTGGTTCGTCGAACACGAGCGCATCGGCAAGCGTGGCCGCGTCCTCGGCGACATCGATACTGTCAGCGTCAAAGCCGCTGAGAGGATTGAAGGCAGCCGATGGCTTGCCGGTAATGCCGAACGGATCGAGGATATGAACCGGTCCGAAGCGGAGCCGTGCATCGCCCGCTACCCTTGCATTCTCGCCTTTCGGATCGACGCAGATGATCGAACGATCTGCCGTCAACAGGTTCGGGATGATCGTTCCGACGCCTTTGCCACTGCGGGTCGGTGCCATCGTGATGAGATGGGCCGGTCCGTCATAGCGGAGAAGCCGGCCCGAGCCAGGCGCGCGACCGATCAGCAGGCCATCAGGTGATCGCGTCAGCGGTTTGATTTCCTTTTTGCTGGCCAGGCGCGCCGAGCCATGCGTGTCGTCGCTTGCCATTCCAAAATGCCTGATCAGGGGGGCGGACAGCATCCGCAGGAGCAGCGCCAGTGCAAACAGGAAAAACACGCAGTTGCCGACAAGGACAAGGATGCCTCCTTCGCTGCTGCCGGGAAGGCGCCAGGTAAGATAGTCGATCCCGATTGAGACGATCAGGATGATCGACACATAGCTCATCGCATGCATGGCGAACGACTTTGCGTAGCGGAACGGAAACGTGATCATTGCAACGATCGCCCATAGCGGGTCGCGCGCGGCCATGCGCATCATGTTTGTCACAGCCCGTTTGACGAGAGCAGACTGGGTCATTGGCCCACCTCACCTTCGATGCTCGCGGTGCCCGAGGTCGGCGCCTGCACCGTTAGCAGGTCGTCAAACAGCTGCCGGTCGGCGTCCCGGACCAGGAACTTCGTCAGTTCGGATCTGAGCCACGTGGCGAGCCCTCCCGATATCTGCACATCGCGGTTGGTCAGCCGATGCAGGATGAGCGCGCCGATCAGCACCTTGCGCCTGGTATCGATGCTGCGCTCCTGCTTGCTGAGGCGGATCTGCAATGTCTTTCGCCGCGCTTCCAGTTGCGCCAGCCGTTCGCCGATTGATTTGCGTGCCACGTACTGTCTCCCCTTTGACTGTTGCTGAAGCGCATGTCCGGCCAGCGTCGTCCGCGACGAATGCGCGGCCATGAGGCTCATCGAACCCTTGCATTCCGGCAACTCGCAAATCTGCGGGTAGATGCATGCAGCAGGCTACCGAGACACTGATCGCGCGCATCGCCTGCATGCTCCCACCAGGGCCGGAGGAGGCAAGCCGACGAGGGCACAAGGGCGCACTTACGAGTTGCGGGGCAACTCAGTGCGCGGGCCGGCAGACCCCGCGGGAAGAGGAGGACTATGGCGATCTATCATCTCAGCATGAAGGCGATCGCTCGCAGTGGCGGGCGCAGCGCTGTCGCCTCCGCCGCCTATCGTGCTGCGGCGCGGCTCACCAATGAGCGCGACGGGATGACCCATGACTTCACCAACAAAAAGGGTGTCGAGCATGCCGAGATCGTATTGCCCGCTGAAGTGTCGGCTGATTGGGCAATGAAGCGATCGGTCCTGTGGAACGCCGCCGAGCGTGCGGAGAAGCGAAGCGATGCGCGTATCGCCCGGGAATTCGAGATCGCGCTGCCGCACGAGCTCAATCCAGATCAGCGCTTGGCTCTGACCCGAGCGCTCGCCCAGCATCTCGCCAATCGCTACGGAGCGGCCGTCGACTTCGCAATCCATCAGCCCGACGTCAAAAGCGATCTGCGCAACTGCCACGCGCATCTGATGATGACGACCCGAGAGGTGAAAGAGTGTGGCCTTGGCGATAAGACGTTGCTTGAGCGAGAGAACCGATGGCTTCTCGCCAACCATATGCTCCCATCGCAGTTGCAGTTGCAGGAGCTCCGGCAAGCCTGGGAGCGCCTCGCCAATCGGCATCTTGCGAAAGCAAGCGTCGATGTTCGCATTGACCACCGCTCGCACCTGGAGGCTGGGCTGACGATCGAGCCGACCGAACATGTCGGTGTTCACGCGACCCAGATAGGTCGCCAAGGTGGGCAAGTCTCGCGTGCCCGCATCGCTCCGCAATCGGCAGATCGAAATGCAGAGACCATTCGCCGGCGTCCCGAAGAGATTCTAAAGCTCATCACCAGCGAGAAGAGTGTCTTCAACCGTTACGACATTGCCCGGGCCCTGCACCGCTACATCAACGATGATCCGCAGACATTCCAGAATGCCTTTTCATCAGTCATGTCGTCCAAGGCACTGGTCGAACTGAAACCTGAAACAGCGGATCGCGGCGGCAGCGGAGAGGCACGCTATTCGACGATGGAGATGGTTGCGGTCGAGGGTGCGATGGCATCCTCGGTGGTGGCAATGAAAGGACGTCAAAAGCACTGGGTCTCGAAGCGGCACGTTGAAGAAGCGATTTTCGATCAGGACCGGCTGATCAAGGCGAGCGGTGCATCATCGGGGCAGGGCCTGTCGGGCGAACAGCGTCGTGCGATCGAACATGTCACCGCGCCTGGTCAGATCGCAGTGGTGCTCGGCATGGCCGGTGCTGGCAAGAGCACGATGCTGGCAGCCGCTCGGCGGGCCTGGGAGGCTCAGGGCTATCGTGTTCACGGGGCAGCGCTCGCCGGCAAGGCGGCGGAAGGGTTGGAGGAATCGTCAGGCATAGTGAGCCGTACTCTTGCGTCCTGGGAATACAGTTGGCAGGCCGGTCGCAGTCGCCCCAAATCGAGGGATGTGTTCGTCATCGACGAAGCCGGAATGATTGGAAGCCGGCAGCTTGCGCGCTTCGTCGAGGAGATCAGAGAGGCTGGAGCAAAACTCGTCCTTGTCGGAGACCATGAACAGCTCCAGGCGATTGGAGCAGGAGCGCCGTTTCGAGCAATCGCAAACGTGGTCGGACATGCGCAGCTTTCTGAAGTTCGCAGGCAAAGATCGGATTGGCAAAAGCGGGCCTCAATCGACTTTGCCTCTCACCGGACCACTGCTGGACTGTCAGCCTACAACGCACACGGAAATCTTCATCTGAAGGCAAGCCGCGAGGATGCTTTGAAGGCGATGATTGCGGATTATGTTGCTGACCGATCGGCAAACCCTAATGGTACACGCATTGCGATGGCGCACAGTCGCAAGGACGTGGCTTCGATCAATGCTGGAATACGGGCAGCATTACAGGAGCGTAGTGGCCTTGCGAAAGGCGCTAAAGGATCGGACGTTCAGGATCTTGAACTCACTTACCGGACGAACAACGGGATACGCGCCTTCGCCCGGGGCGATCGGATTGTTTTCCTGGAAAATGATCGCGACCTCGGCGTCAAGAACGGCATCTTGGGTGAAGTGATATCTGTCGCGCCGGACGCAATACAAGTCCGGCTTGATGGAAGCGCACAGGCGGCAAATGGCCAACGCTGCGTGACCATGTCGGTCAATAGCTATCGGGCGTTTGATCACGGCTACGCGACAACAATCCACAAGACCCAAGGGTCGACGGTGGATTGCAGTTTCGTTCTGGCATCGAGGACCATGGACCGACATCTGGCCTACGTCGCAATGACCCGTCATCGTGAGAAGGCACAGCTTTATGCGGGGTTGGACGAGTTCAAGACGGTGCGGTCCTTGAGTGAGACACTCAGCAGGTCAGGGGCCAAGGAGACCACGCTCGACTATGCCCCATCGGTTGCCGGCCGACGCGGCATAGGTGATCACCATGGCAAGGGCGGCGCCGAGGAGGAGCGGTCCGTTCCAGCAGGAAACACTGTCGCGCCCACGCACGAAACGCCGTCGCTGAGTGGTCACAATGTGTGTGAAGGCGTCCGTCCTGAGAGGCTTGACCACGGTCATGATCGTCCGGTGCTAATCCCGGCAATCGCGAAGTATGAGATGAGCGTCGATGACGTCGCACGCTTGAAAGCGATGCCGGTATTTGAACGCGATTGGGAATCCGCGAAGTTGCTTGCCCGACGGATATACTCCAACGCACATGCCGCCATTGACGGGTTGCGGGGCCGCATTGTCGAAGGAAACGCAGACCCTGCTGAACTCGGGAAACAGCTTCGCTCCACACCGGAGACAGTCGGCACTCTCGTCGGAAGGACAGGAACATTCGGAGAGAACGCCGAGCGCCGACAGGCACTTGGCCTCGTCAACGCCCTTGCGTTTCGTGTCGAACAATCCGGAAAGACTTGGCAACGCCGTTTTGAGGCGGAATGCAGTTCCGAGCAATGGAGGCGAGAAAAGGAGGATGTGATCGACGTGCCTGGTCTCAGCAACCATGCCGAGGCGCTGCTTCGGAAGCTCGATGATTTGCCTTACGCGGAAAAGGGGGCGTTCGTTGCACAGCTAAAGGCGACGATCGAGGGCTCCAGGGCGCTCGACGAGGCAAGTGAGACGGCGAGTGCGATCGAAAGACGCTTCGGCCGCGCCAATCCGTCTGATCTCGCCGGGCAGCTGAGGCGGGCTGGGCTCAATCAGACTGGCGATATCGAGCGCATCCGCGACGTCGTACGTCTCGCCGATCGTAGCCACCGGGCCGAACTCACTCGGCAGAGTGAGATGAAGCGCTCGCTTTCACGGAGGAAGGGGTTGCGATTGGGGATGTAGCGTCGACAATGCCGAACGCGCTGGCTGTCATCAGGTGGTCATGGCGGAAGGCAAAAACTCGACTTGTGCGCCGTTCAGCAATGTGCAGACTTCATGTGGGTGGGGGACGGGAACGCGTGTCGGAGAAGGTGTTCGTAAGTGCGCAGGAAGTCGCTGATAGAGCGGGCGTTTCACGATCTGCTGTGTCGCGGACATTTACGCCAGGTGCCAGCGTCTCACCCGAGACCCGGCGACGGGTGCTCGAGGCAGCCGAAACGCTCGGCTACCACGTAAATGCTCTTGCCCGCGGTCTCATGCGCAATGAAAGCGGCATTGTTTGCCTCATCGTGTCCGACGTGGCGACACCCAATCGTTCGGCTTTGCTACGCGAACTGACAATGTTGCTGCAGAATGCCGGCAAGGTGGCGATGTTGATCAACACGGACCGCTCGGACGGAAGCGTCGACCAGGCCCTTCGCCAAGCGATACGCTATCGCGCAGATGCTTCGATCATCCTGTCAGGAATGCCGGACAAATCAATCGCACAACTCTGTCTGCGAAGCGGACAGCGGCTTGTCCTCATCAATCGCGATGACGAACAGCCCGGTCCATTGCGGATCAATCTTGATGATCGCGAGGCGGCCGGGCAGGTGGTGACAGCCTTCGTCAGAGCGGGATGCCGGAAGTTGGCTTTTGCCAACTCGGAAGCCGGAACACCAAGCTTGATGGCTCGTGAGCGGGGATTCGTCGCGGCGGCGAATGCGCTCGGAATGGAGGTTTTTGTCGAACGTCATGGGTGGACGGGTTACGACGCGGGAAAAGTCCTCGCACAGCGAATGTTGACGCGCCGGGAACGCCCGGATGCCGTCTTCTGCGCGACCGACCTCCTCGCATGCGGGTTCATGGACGCCGCCCGCCACCAGTTTTCGATATCGGTGCCAGACCAGCTGTGCATTGCAGGCTTTGACAATATCGAGCAGGCCTCATGGTCCTCGTATGACCTGACGACCTTCGCCCAGCCGGTTTCAGCGATAGCTTCCAAGGCGATCGACTGGCTCTCGCATTCGCAGCCGGACAATGATCGCGCCCTCCAGGAGCAGTCGATCAGACTTCATGCCGAACTGGTTTGGCGCGGCTCGATTCGAGGCGGCTAAGTCGATCTGCCCGGCCGCGTTATTTCCATTCCCAGAACAGAGCGGATGCAAAAGGCCTGCGCAGCACCAAACTGTCCGTTCGAGCCGTCTGCTCGTAGGATGTGGCTTCCGCCTCCCCATTTAATCCGACAAAGTGCATCCGGGTGGACGCCGTCTTTGGTTGTCCCTTCCGACGGTAGTCAAATTGCACCGCACAGGTCGGGTACTGCCAATTATCGGTTAGAAGCTCGGCGAACTGCTTGGCATCCTGCTCGCGCCCCTGTCCAGTGAAGGCCAGAAACTGGCCAAGATTGAAGAACCCGCTGAACAGCGCATAGGCGCTTTCCTGCTGCATCCGGACAGCTTGCCCCGTCGTAAAGTCGCGTCGATAGGAGAGGCCTTCCGTTTGCCCCTTCGCTTTTTTTGCGGAGTAGCTGACAAGGTTCTTTTGGGCCAGCAGTTCCATCGTCAACGCGTAGCTCTGATAGCTCTCCGCGTTGGTGTGCAGGTCATCGATCCTGGCTTTCAGGTCAACGATGTAGTCTCGATACAATGCGGCGGCCATCTCAACTGCTCCGGTGACGGTGGAGCGCGCTTGCTATCAGATTGTGCGGCGTGGCCAAACCGATATCGCGCCTCCCAAACCGTTCCTGCGGAAAAATCGTATCAGATGTGCAGCGCGTGCCCCAACGCCTTCAGTGCTGCTTCCTGCACGGCCTCGCTCCGTGTCGGATGCGCGTGGATCGTGCCCGCGAGGTCCTCCAGCCGTGCGCCCATCTCGATTGCCAGCGCAAAGCTCGCCGACAGTTCTGAGACACCCGCACCGACGGCCTGCAGGCCAAGAACGAGACCGGTATCCGCACGCGCCACGACCCGCACGAAGCCTTCCTCGGACACCATCGTCATTGCGCGGCCGTTTGCGCTGAACGGGAATTGACCGACGCGGATCGCGTAGCCTTGGGCGCGCGCCTCCTCCGGCGAAAGTCCTGCCGTTACGATTTCCGGATCGGTAAAGCAGATCGCCGGGATGCAACGCTTGTCCCAGGCTCGCTGCTTGCCGGCAACGATCTCCGCAACCATTTCTCCCTGCGCCATGGCGCGATGGGCCAGCATTGGCTCGCCGGTAATATCACCGATCGCATAGACGCCCCGCATCGAGGTGCGACAGCGATCGTCGATACGCAGATATGGTCCTGTACGATCGAGATCGAGCTCTTCGATACCCGATCCCGATATTTTGGGGCGGCGACCGACGGTCACCAGCACGCGGTCGGCGGGAAGCAGTTGTTCTTGGCCGTCCGACGTCTCGACGGCCAGCGCATTGCCGTCGTCCGAAAGACCCTTCGCTTTTGCGCCTGTCAGGACCCGAAGGCCAAGTTCTCCAAGCCGTCGTGCAACCGGCCGCACCAGGTCGGCATCATATTGCGGCAGTATCTGCTGCATCGCCTCGACGACCGTTACCTCCGACCCCAGCTTCGCAAATGCCGTGCCGAGTTCGAGGCCGATATAGCCACCACCCACGACGACAAGTTGCTTCGGCAATTCGGCAAGCGAGAGCGCCTCCGTGGACGAGATGACCCGACCCCTGAACGGCAGGGCTGCGAGTTCCACAGGTTCGGAACCCGTAGCAATCACCACCGTCTCGGCACGAACGACCTGCGTGCCGACCTCGGTTTCGACCTCCACGGTTTTGCCGTCGCGGAAGGCCGCACGGCCGTGAACGATCTTGACCCTGGCCTTCTGAAGCAGGGCGGAGACGCCTCCATTCAGCCGACCGACGATCCCATCCTTCCAGGCGATGGTTCTCGCAAGGTCGATCGAAGCAGCCTCGACACGAATGCCCATTGCGTTCTTGCCAGCAAGCATCTGTCTTGTGGAACCAAACTCCTCGGCCGCATGGATGAGCGCCTTTGACGGAATACATCCGACATTCAGGCAGGTGCCGCCGGGCTTGCCCGCCTCGACGATGACGGTATCGAGGCCGAGTTGTCCGGCCCTGATGGCGCAGACATAGCCGCCCGGCCCGGCGCCGATGACGAGAAGCTTGCAGACGATCTCTTTCATGGATGTTAGCCTTCGATGAAGATAAGGGCGGGCGTCTCGAGGAGGACCCGAACACGTTGGACGAAGGTGGCGGCATCCCATCCGTCGATGATGCGGTGGTCGAAACTCGAGGAGAGATTCATCATCTTGCGCGGTACGAACTGGGTGCCGTCCCACGCCGGGCGCACAGCGATCTTGTTCACGCCAACGATCGCGACCTCCGGATGATTGATGACTGGAGTCGAGACGATGCCGCCAAGCGCCCCAAGCGAACTGATGGTGATGGTCGAACCGCTTAATTCATCGCGGGTCGCGGTGCCCGCGCGCGCCGCATCCGCCAGGCGGCCCATCTCGGTCGCGCAATCCCAGATGCCACGCGCCTCCGCGTTCTTGACAACAGGGACGACAAGCCCGGCGGGCGTCTGTGCGGCAATGCCGATATGGACACCGCCATGCCGGGTGAGGATGCCCTTGTCGTCGTCGAAGGTCGCGTTCACGTTCGGTTGTTCGGCGACGGCCTTCACGATTGCCCGCATCAGGAACGGCAGGACAGTGAGCTTCGGCTGCTCCGGTTTGCGGTCGCGGTTCATGGTGGCCCGCAATTCCTCCAGGGCAGTCATGTCGACTTCCTCGACATAGGTGATGTGGGGAATGCGAGAAGTCGACAACGACATCTTTTCGGCGATGCGGCGCCTGAGGCCGGTGAGCTTGATCTCCTCAGTCGACGTCCTTTTCGCGATCGCCACCGGTTGGGACGGCACTTCGCCGCGTGCGATGAATAGCTCGACATCATCGCGAAGAATGCGGCCGGCGGGTCCCGATCCCTTGAGTTGGCGCAGGTCGACACCACTTTCCCTTGCAAAAAGCCGCACGGATGGTGATGCCAGCGGCTTTTCTGCCGGTCCCGGAGCCTCGTGGCGAAGCACACTCGCGGCCTTGGTGACAGGCCGGGTGTCCGTCTCGACGGCAGGGGGCAGACTGTCCGCAGCTTTTGCCGGTGCTTCGGCAGGAGGTGCCTTCACGTCGCCTGTCGTCTCGCCATCGCCAGTCTCGATCCTGACAAGCGGCGCCTTGACGGCGATCTTGTCGCCAATTTCAGCGCCCAACCAGACGACGGTCCCCGTAACGGGCGAAGGGATCTCGACCGTCGCCTTGTCGGTCATGACGGCGGCGATGACCATATCCTCCTTGACCGGGTCGCCCGCCTTGACGTGCCATTCAACAAGCTCGGCTTCCGCCACACCTTCGCCGACATCGGGCATCTTGATCGTGAATTCGCCCATGTGTCAGGCCTCCATGACTTCGGCAAGCGCCCGTCCAACCCGTCCGGGGCCGGGGAAGTAGTCCCATTCCTGCGCATGCGGATAGGGCGTATCCCAGCCGGCAACGCGCATGACCGGCGCTTCGAGATGGTAGAAGCAGTGCTCCTGCACGAGAGATGCGATCTCTGCGCCAAACCCCGACGTCAGGGTGGCCTCATGGACGACGACGCAGCGCCCGGTCTTGTTGACGGACTGCACGATGCTATCGAGGTCCAGCGGCAAGAGGCTGCGCAGATCGATCACCTCGGCATCGATGCCCGTGTCTTCGGCGGCAGCAAGCGCCACGTGCACCATCGTGCCGTAGGCGATGACCGTCACGGCTGAGCCCGAGCGCCGGATGTCGGCCTTGCCGATCGGGATCGAGTAATGGCCCTCGGGCACCTCTCCGAGGTCGTGCTTCGACCATGGCGTGACCGGACGCTCGTGGTGGCCATCAAATGGCCCGTTGTAGAGCCGCTTCGGTTCCAGGAACATCACCGGATCCGGATCCTCGATCGAGGAAATGAGCAGCCCCTTCGCGTCATAGGGATTGGAGGGTACGACGACCTTCAAGCCGCAGACATGTGTGAACAATGCCTCCGGGCTCTGGCTGTGGGTCTGGCCGCCGAAAATGCCGCCGCCAGTGGGCATTCGCAACACGATCGGACATGTGAAGTCGCCGTTCGAGCGATAGCGGATGCGGGCGGCCTCCTGGGTGATCTGATCGTAGGCCGGATACATGTAGTCGGCGAACTGGATCTCGACACAGGGCTTGAGACCATAGGCCGCCATGCCGATAGCGGTGCCGACAATGCCGGACTCGCTGATCGGCGTGTCGAAGCATCTTGTCTTGCCGTACTTCGCCTGCAGTCCTTGGGTGCAGCGAAACACGCCGCCGAAGTATCCGACGTCCTCGCCGAACACCACCACGTTGTCGTCGCGGGCCATTGAAACGTCCATGGCGCTGCGCACCGCTTCAATCATCGTCATCCTGGCCATGTCAGAAACCTGCCTTCTGCCGCTGGCGACGAATGTGTGGCGGCATTTCCGCGTAGACGCCTTCGAAGATGTCTCGCACCGAGGGCTTGCCCCCTGCATGCAGGGTGCCGTGGTGCTCGGCCTGCTTCTGGGCTTCAATCACCTCATCGATGATTTCCGCTTCGGCCTGGACATGCCGCTCTTCCGACCATGCGCCCCTGATGATCAGGTGCTTTTTCAAGCGCAGCACTGGATCGCCCAGTGGCCAGGCTTCGGACTCCGTCTTTGGCCGATAGGCGCTCGGATCATCAGATGTCGAATGAGCGCCAACGCGGTAGGTGACATATTCGATCAGGGTGGGGCCGAGGTTTCGCCGCGCCCGCTCGGTTGCCCAACGTGCGACTGCGTAGACCGCGAGATAGTCGTTGCCATCGACGCGCAGGGCCGGAATGCCGAAACCAAGTCCGCGCGCTGCAAACGTGCCGGAGCCGCCCCGCGCGATCCCCTGGAATGTTGAAATCGCCCACTGATTGTTGACGATATTGAGGATGACAGGGGCTTTGTAGGTAGAGGCGAACACCAGAGCGGAATGAAAATCGGACTCCGCCGTCGAGCCGTCGCCGATCCAGGCGGCCGCGATCCTGCTGTCGTTCTTGATGGCCGACGCCATGGCCCAGCCGACCGCCTGGACATATTGGGTGGCGAGGTTGCCCGAGATGGTGAAAAAGCCGTGTTCCTTCGACGAATACATGATCGGCAGCTGGCGCCCTCGCAACGGATCGCTTTCGTTCGAGAAGATCTGGTTCATCATCTCGACCATCGGATAGTCGTCGGCGATCAGGAGACCTGCCTGGCGGTAGGTCGGGAAGTTCATGTCGCCCTTGCGAAGCGCCTTACGGAAGGCGCAACTGACGGCTTCCTCGCCGAGATGCTGCATGTAGAAGGACGTCTTGCCCTGCCGCTGCGCCATGAGCATGCGAGCATCGAAGGCGCGAAGCTTCATCATGTTGCGCAGGCCGGTCAGCAACTCTTCGTCGGAGAGCATGCCCGACCATGGGCCGACAGCCTCTCCCTCGCGGTTGAGGACACGAATGATCGAATAGGCGAGGTCGCGGATCTCTTCCGGCGCAACGTCGATCTCGGGGCGCGGCACCACGCCTGCCTTGGCTATCTTCACGTTGGAGAAATCGGGTAGGCCGCCCGGCCGGACGGCAGGTTCCGGCACATGAAGGCTCAGTTGAGCTGTGTCCGTCATATCGTATTTTCCCTCCCAACTGCGATGTTCGCATCTCTCCTCAAAGAGGAACGTCGCAGATCTTGTTCTTATAGATTGCGCGCGATCACCATTCTCTGCACGTCGCTCGTGCCTTCATAAATCTGGCAGATGCGCACATCCCGATAGATGCGCTCGACCGGATAGTCCGCCATATAACCGTAGCCCCCATGGATTTGGATCGCATCCGAACAGACCCGCTCTGCCATCTCGGACGCGAAGAGCTTGGCCATCGATGCTTCGGAGAGGCACGGCAGGCCATTGTCGCGCAGCGCCGCAGCGTGAAAGACGAGTTGGCGCGCTGCTTCGATCTGGGTCGCCATATCGGCGAGGCGAAAGGCGACCGCCTGGTGCTCTATGATCGCCTTGCCGAAAGCCGTGCGCTCGCGTGCATAGTCGCGCGCTGCCTCAAAAGCGGCGCGTGCCATGCCGACAGCCTGAGCGCCGATGCCGATGCGACCGCCTTCGAGATTTGCCAGCGCGATCCGGTAGCCTTCGCCCTCCGCACCCAACCGCAATTCGGCCGGGACGCGCATGCTGCTGAAGGCGATCTGACAGGTGTCGGTCGAATGAAGGCCAAGCTTTTCCTCGACGCGGACGACTTCGTAGCCCGGCGTGTCGGTCGGTACGATGAAGGCGGTAATCCCCTTCTTCCCGGCATCCGGATCGGTCACCGCAAAGACGATGATCATCTGACCGTTCTTGCCCGACGTGATGAATTGCTTGGCGCCATCGAGCACGTAGTGATCGCCATCGAGGCGCGCGCGGCTGCGCAGGTTGGACGCTTCCGAACCTGCTTGCGGCTCCGTCAGCGCAAAGCCGCCAATCCATTCGCCGCTTGCAAGCTTCGGCAGGAAACGCTGCTTTTGCTCCTCGGTGCCGAACTTCAGGATCGGCACGCATGCGACCGAACTGTGGACGCTCATGATGGTCGAGCATGGCCCGTCGCCTGCAGCGATCTCCTCGAGAGCTGCTGCATAAGCGAGCGTTCCGGTATTGGAACCGCCATATTCCTCGGGGACCAGCATGCCAAGAAGACCGAGTTCGCCCATCTCGCTCAGCTCTTCGCGCGGAAACCTGTGCTCCCGGTCACGTGCTGCCGCACCAGGAGCAAGTTGCTCGCGGGCAAAATCGCGTGCCAGATCGCGAATTTGCTGCTGGAGATCGGAAAGAACCATGCTTGCCTCCTTGCTGTCCGCTCTAGTGCCGCTCGATGGCCACGGCGGTCGCTTCGCCGCCGCCAATGCACAGAGCTGCCATACCGCGCTTCAGGTCGTAGCGCTTGAGGGCGGCAAGCAACGTGACCAGGATACGCGCGCCGGATGCGCCGATCGGGTGGCCAAGAGCGCAGGCTCCGCCGTGCACGTTAACCTTTTCCTCTGGTAGCCTGAGGTCGCGCATCGCAGCCATGGCGACAACCGCAAAGGCCTCGTTGATCTCGAAGAGATCGACGGTCTCGAGCGGCCAGCCGGTGCGATCGGAGAGCTTCTGCAAGGCGCCGATCGGAGCCGTGGCAAAGAGATTGGGCGCCTGCGAGTGCGTGGCGTGTCCAGTAATGGTCGCGAGCGGTGCCAGTCCTTTGCGCTCGGCCTCGGAACGACGCATCAGCACGAGGGCGGCCGCACCGTCGGAAATCGAGCTGGAGTTGGCAGCCGTCACGGTCCCGCCGTCGCGAAAGGCGGGCTTGAGGAGAGGGATCTTGTCGATCTTCGCCTTGCCCGGCTGCTCGTCCCGGCTGACCGTTTGTTCGCTCTTTCCCGCAGCGATCGTGACTGGCGCGATCTCGGCGTCGAAGCAGCCGGTGTGGATCGCCTCTTGCGCTCGGGTCAATGATGTCACCGCATAATTGTCCTGCGCCTCGCGCGTGAACTGGTAAGCTTCGGCGCAGTCCTCGGCGAAGGTGCCCATCAAACGTCCCTTGTCATAAGCATCCTCCAGCCCGTCGAGGAACATATGATCGATGACGCGTCCGTGGCCGAGCCTGTAACCGCCACGGGCACGATCGAGAAGATAGGGCGCGTTGGTCATGCTTTCCATGCCGCCGGCGACGCCGATCGTGGCGCTGCCCGCTGCCAGGAGATCATGTGTCAGCATGACGGCTTTCATGCCGGAGCCACACATCTTGTTGACGGTGGTTGCACCGGTCGAGAAAGGCAGGCCCGCGCCGATCGCCGCCTGCCGGGCAGGCGCCTGGCCGAGGCCGGCCGGGAGCACGCAGCCGAATACGACCTCGTCGACGGCATCCGCATCCACGCGGCTTCGTTGAAGTGCCGCGCGGATCGCGGCGGCACCGAGGTCGGGCGCCGTTGCCCCTTTGAGTTCGCCTTGGAAGCCGCCGATCGGCGTGCGCGCCGTTCCGACAATGACGACAGGGTCCTGTAAAGCCATGTTCAAGCCTCCTGGTCAAAACGCGCTAGCGCGCGCTCATGCGCAGTGCGCCGTCGAGGCGAATGACCTCGCCGTTCAGCATGCTGTTTTCACATATATGGCGCACCAGCGCCGCAAATTCCGCAGGCCTTCCGAGGCGCGGCGGGAAGGGCACGCTCTTGCCGAGCGCTTCCTGCACCTCATGTGGCATGCCGGCCATCATCGGCGTCTCGAAGATGCCCGGGGCGATCGACACGACCCGAATTCCATGGCGGGCAAGCTCGCGTGCAATCGGAAGCGTCATCGAGGCAATGCCACCCTTGGACGCTGCGTATGCGGCCTGTCCAACCTGTCCATCGAAGGCCGCGATCGATGCGGTGTTGACGATGACGCCGCGCTCCCCCTCAGCGTCCGGGTCCTGCTGCTGCATGGCAGATGCCGCCAATCGGATCATATTGAACGTGCCAACGAGGTTGATGGTGATCGTGCGCACGAAGCTGTCGAGATCGTGGGGGCCGTTGCGACCGATGATCTTCTCGCCCGGCGCCACGCCTGCGCAGTTCACAAGCCCGCTCAGGCCGCCAAAGGCCTCCATCGCAGCGGCTACGACAGCTGCACCATCCCCGGCGCTCGTCACATCGGCCCTGACGTATCTTGCGTTCACCCCGAGTTCCGCGGCGATCGCTTCGCCGGCAGTCTCGTTGAGGTCGGCGATGATGACGCGCGCGCCGTTCTCAGCCAGCATGCGCGCCGTGGCAGCGCCCAGGCCAGAACCTCCACCGGTAACGATAAAGCTTCCTTCACGGATCAGCATCGGTTTGCTCCCATCACCTTGCGATCGTCTGCCCGGACTGTGACATCTCCCCGCCCCAGCCCAAGCTGACGGATTCTATTCCGTCGCCATATTGCAAGCGATGACAAAAATGCTGCATTGTTTCGGACAGTTTTGCCATAGGTGGAGGAGCTGGTGGCTGACATTGAGAGACGCATGATCGCGCGCGGCTTCGTCGAGGAGGCGCTTGACAGCTTGCGCCGAACAGGGCGGCCGACAGCGCCAATTCTTGCGTCGCTGGGGCTGCCCGAGGTTATCGATGAGCCCGTATCCGCCGAGAGCTATGGCGCTCTCTGGCTTGTGATTGCCAAGGAGCTCGATGACGAGTTTTTCGGGATGGGCGGGCGTCCGATGCGCAGCGGCAGCTTTACGCTGCTTTGCCATTGTGTCCTGCACGCGCCGACGCTCGGCCACGCGCTGCGCCGGGCACTGCGTTTCCTCGACGTGGTGCTGGACGATCCGCGTGGCAAGCTTGTTGTCAGAGACGGGCTTGCCCAGATCGAATTAACGGATGCCTGTGAAGCACGGTCGGCCTTCGCCTATCGCACCTATTGGATCCTTATCCATGGGATAACCTGCTGGCTGGTCGGCAGGCGCATTCCGATTCGGCTTGTCGATTTCCGTTGCGCCGAGCCGACGCAGGGGGCTGACTATCGGCTCTTCTTCGGAGCGCCCGTCAGGTTTGGACAACCAACCAGTCGCCTCGGTTTCGACAGCGCAATGCTGGATTTGCCGGTCACGCGTACGGAACAGGCGCTGAAGCAGTTTTTGCGGGGCGCACCGGCCAATATCCTCGTGCGCTATCGCTACGATGCGGGGCTCGCCTCCAGCGTCAGGCGGCGCTTGGACAAGGTGCCTCCGGCCGCATGGAAGACATTCTCGGATCTCGCTGTTGAAATGCGCATACCGCCCTCAACCTTGCGTCACCGCTTGCGTGACGAAGGCCAGAGTTACGCCGGCATCAAGGATGACATACGCCGCGATCTTGCCGTCGATCTGCTGCTCAACACGTCGAAGACAACAGGTGATATCGCCGCCCAGCTTGGCTATTCGGAGCCCAGCGCCTTCTTCCGAGCCTTCCGCAAATGGATGTCGAAAAGCCCCGACACGTTCCGGCGCGAGGGCAGTGGCGTGGCCGGGCAGGACGGGCGCAGCTCGCGGACGATGCGTCACGTATCCCGGATCGAGCCCTGAACGTTTCAAAGTCCGTCACTCGGCGCACGAAAATACCCGGCTGACAATGGTATTTAAACGGCGCACCATTGCCGTGCCGAGTACGAGGGGCGTCGTCAGGGGAGGGCAGCCAGGGATATGGCGGCAGCGAGCATTGCGGACTATCATGTTCCTCCGTGCATCGGTGCTTCGGATGCCGGAACGTGTGCCATCGAGCGCATGCGTGTTCTCGAAAGGAAAGGTTGATCGGTATGCCTGCCGCTCGCGAGGATTTGCAGGGCTTTTTGCGCGGAGAACCGGATTGCATACTCGTCGAAGTGACGGGGGCAGTCGGCTCGACGCCGCGCGATACCGATGCCTGGATGCTGGTGTCCAAGAGCCGTTCCTTTTCAACGATCGGCGGCGGCCAACTGGAATATATGGCGATCGACCAGGCACGACGGGCACTCCGCCAGTCCCAGACGGTAGCGACGATGAGCATTCCTCTCGGGCCTGAGATCGGTCAATGCTGCGGTGGTCGCGTTGGCCTTTCCTTCACCGCGGTCACAAGCGAACTGGCCGATGAGTTGATTGCTCGGGCCGATGACGAGATCGCCCAACGGCCCCATGTCTATGTCTTTGGAGCCGGTCACGTTGGCGACGCATTGGCCCTTGCACTGTCACTGGCGCCATTGCGCACAATACTGGTCGATACCCGTGAAGACGAGCTTGCCGCCTCGCGTGCTTCGGGGATCGAAACGTGCCTGACCGCAATGCCCGAGGCGATCGTGCGCAATGCACCGGCAGGAAGCGCGTTTGTCATCCTCACCCACGATCACGCTCTCGACTTTTTGATTGCCACGGAAGCACTGCGTCGGGACGATGCCGCCTATGTCGGGATGATCGGCTCGAAGACGAAGCGTGCGACCTTCAGGAATTGGTTATTACGCGAAGTGGGCAGGCCAGAGCTTCTTGATCGCCTCGTCTGCCCGATCGGCGGCACCGCCATAAAAGATAAGCGCCCCGCTGTCATCGCAACGCTGGCGGCTGCCGAGATTATGGTGGCGGTGCTATCTTTCGGCGCGGGGGCCATTAGCGGAAAGCACAAGCTTAGGGCTGACGAATGACCTTTCGACGCTACCGCTTCCTCGAGGGAGTCGTCGGGTTCCTGACCGACCGTGGTTTGCTACGATGTCACGATCGGTGGCTATCCGATGCCAAAGGGAACTTTTGACAGAGGCGTATGAATTTCGCGCCTTCGATGCAATGTTGTTCTGCCTCGCGCGGCAAGCAGCCTGTCCATTTCATGCCGGGAGCTGCCGAAACTGGTCAGCAGCCGCCGCGCTTCTCCCTTGTCGAGGCAATACTGTCTCTGCAACATGGCCGGTGAATACGATATCTCGCGTAACTCTTCTCTCATGACGTCTCCTTTCAACTAGGAAACAATCGCGGGCGCTCGGTCGTTCCTTCACTGCTTGAGACCGCGTGTAAGATTGGGCGAGGTCGAGGGCTACGGCCTGACGGCTAAGCCGACTTCGGTCGATGGGTCGGACGGACCGTGTGGCGTTCGATTCGCCCGGCGACTGAAAAGATCAGCACCTCGACGTCCATGTCGATCCTGTCGCCATCCATGAGCCTGACCACGTCGTCGATACCCGAGGTCGGGTGGCCATCGATCGCAAGCAGATAGTCACCTTCCCGAAGCCCGGCTCGCGCTGCGGGACTGTCAATTTCGACCCGGCGCAGTCGCACTGCCGTTGTCTGGACAAGCCCGGCTTCCAGGGCCACGCGGCGCTGCAGTTCCACGGTATCCGCTGCGATGCCGATATAGGCGCGCCTCACATGGCCGAACCTCAAGAGTTCCGACACAACATGCTTGGCGGTGTTGGAAGCGACAGAGAAGGCGATGCTTTGCGCACCTTGGATCACGGCCGTGTTGACGCCAATGACCTCGCCTGCCGAGGACACAAGCGGGCCTCCGGAATTTCCCGGATTGAGCGCCGCATCGGTCTGGATGATATCATCCATCAAGCGTCCGCTGGCGGCGCGCATCGATCGGCCGAGCGCGGATACGATGCCTGCCGTCACCGTCCACTCGAAACCGAGCGGATTGCCAATTGCGATTGCGATGTGGCCGCGCTTCAAGCTCTTCGAGTCCCCAAGCTTGGCCCAGGCGCCCGGCCAGTCGTTCGCTCGAATGAGAGCGAGGTCGCTGTCCGGATCCCGGCCCAGCACCTTGCCCTCGATCACAGCGCCATCTGGCGTTTTGATGCGAACGGTTTTGGCATCGTCGACGACATGGTTGTTCGTCACGACAAGACCATCGGGAGAGATCGCGAAGCCGGAACCGTGTCCGGCGCGGCCGCCCACCCTTTCAATGCGACTGACCGCGGGGCCGACGAGGTCGACCGCGTTCGATACAGAATGAGAATAGGCATCCAACAGGCTAGCGTCCTGAGACGGTTGGATGTCACGATCCAGGAATCCCATGAAAACTCCTCCGACGCGCAAGCGTCGCTTTGAGGAACGGCAGCGGCTGCAAAGGCGAGGGGCTGTCGGTTCGACAGGTTGAAATAGTGTCTATTCAGATGAGATTGCGCGCAACTTAAATCAAGGGGTGAGTCCGAGCTGCTGTCGCGGGCACGTTCACAGACGCCGGCATCGAGCCGGCCCATCACTGAAATTTGACCCAGGGGATGCAAGGCAACGTCGCCTGCGTGTGAAGCTGTGCTACATTTTTGACTGCTTGTATAAGGGGATTGGAGTGCCATGTTTGCGACGCTCGCGATGCTGATCAGCCTCTCCGGTGCAGCCCCCGTTGTGGCGGAACCCGGGGGAGGCGAGGTTGACGTGAAACTCGTCCTCGCAGTCGATACCTCTCGATCCATGGATCAGGAAGAGGCTCGCATCCAGCGCGAAGGCTATGTCGAGGCGCTCAAGCACAGAGAATTCATCGATGCGGTGACCGGGGGGCTCACAGGACGCATTGCGATCAGTTACTTCGAATGGGCGGGCTATGTGGTGCCGGATTCCGTCATCGACTGGCATGTGATCGCGACGGAACAGGACGCGATCGACTTTGCCAACAAGCTCGAGCAGCGTCCGATCGCCACGCAGCGCCGCACGTCGATCTCCACCGCGATTGCGCAAGGGGCTGCGATGATCGTCTCCAGCCCCTACACCGGTATGCGACAGGTGATCGACGTCTCGGGAGACGGTACGAACAATTCCGGCAGTCCGGTTGCGCCGACGCGCGACAAGGCAGTGGAGACGGGCATGGTCATCAATGGACTTGCGCTCATGCTGCGCCCGTCCGGGGCTCCAGGCGGTCTCGACAGGTATTATGCGGATTGCGTGATCGGCGGCCCAGGTTCTTTCGTCTTGCCAGTCTACAAGATCGAGGATTTCGCCGTCGCGGTGCGGCGGAAACTTGTGCTTGAGGTCAGTGGTCTTCCTCCACCGCCGGCGACACAGCGGATCGCCGGCCAACCCGCGACCGACTGCATGATCGGCGAGCGGCAATGGCAGGACATGTTCGAGCGATGATCGCGAACCGGGCTGTCGCCCTCTCAGCCCATCAATGTGTCGCGCAGCACATCGAAGACGCGGGCATCCAACGTCTGGGAAACATTGAAGCGCATAAAGTTTCGGGCTGATTGCGAAAGGCTGAACGCGTTTCCTGGGGCGAGGACAATTTTCCGTTCCAGGGCAGCGCGTGCAACATCGGCCGCATTGGCGTTTCCGGGCAACCGGCACCAAAGAAACATGCCTGCCGAGGGTTCCAGCCAGGGAACGATGCCGAGGTTCTTCAGCTTCGCCGAGACGTTAAACATCGCCTCCGAGAGCCGGCTGCGCAGAGCCTCGACATGCTTGCGGTAGCTGCCATCACTGAGGACCTTATAAACAAGTTCGGACGAAAGCCGCCCGCCGCCGAATGTCGTGGCGATCTTGAGGTCGATCAGTGCATCGACCCATTCCGGCTTTGCGGCGATGAAACCGCAGCGGGCCGAGGCCGACAGGGTTTTGGAGAAGCTTCCGATATGAATGACCCTGTCCAAGCCATCAAACGCCGCAAGACGGGGCGCCGGCGTGTGCTCGAAATCGGCGAAAATATCGTCCTCGACGATGGTGAGTTCGAATTGATCAGCGATCTTCAGGACCTTGTGGGCCGCAACAGGAGAAAGCGTCGCGCCTGTCGGGTTGTGGATTGCCGAGTTGGTGATGTAGAGGCGTGGTCGATGTTCAGCGACAACCTGGCCGAACAGTTCGATGTTCGGACCTGAGGGTGTATAGGGAACGCTGACGATCCTGGCACGATGGGCCCGCAGCAGCGCCTGGAAATTGAAGTAGCAGGGATCATCCACCAGCACGACGTCATCAGGTTCGAGAAGGAAACGGCAGAGAAGATCGATCGCCTGTGTGCCCGATTCCGTCAGCATGATCTGATCCGGGGAGGCCTCCACCCCTCGCTCCGCCATGCGTCGTGCAATATGCTGGCGCAACGGCGGTAATCCGAGGGGCGAGCCGTAGTCGGCGAACGCCGTGTTGTCGGCACGCGAAAGTGTTCGCAAGGCCCGTCGAATGCCGTTTTCCGGAAGCCAGGACGGTGGGAGCCAGCCGCAACCTGGCTTCAGATCTCCTTCATCGGCTTCAAGCGACTGCCGGGAAACCCAGAACGGATCGACGGCTCGGTCCAGCTTGGGGCCGATGTCGGAGAGGGAAAATGGAGCGGCTTGGTTTGCGACGTAGAAACCGGAACCCGGTCGAGACAGGATCACGCCTTCGGCAACCAGGCGCTCATAGGCGTCGACGACGGTCGACGTCGAAACGCCGGATGCTTTGGCCATTGCCCGAACGGATGGCAATTTCGCGCCTGGCGTCAGGGTGCGGCCGGCGATCCGTTGCCGGATCGTAGCCATGACCGTCGCCACCCGGCTGGTGTTGATTTCGGTATTTGCATCCATCTGTACTGCTGCCTCAGGCATAACAGTTTTCTTGAACTGTACCAGATTGTCGCTGGCGCTGCCATGACTTTAGGCCGATAAGGACGGCATGTGAGAAAGGCAGTGTACATGGACCGCACCGCATCTGGGTGGCTTAACGGCCTGATTGGCGTAGTGATTTTCAGCGGCTCGCTGCCCGCCACGCGTGTGGCGGTCATGCAGTTTGATCCGGTGTTTCTGACAGTGGCGCGAGCGGGAATTGCAGGAGCACTGGCGCTTTTGCTGTTGCTGCTGTTCAAGGAGAAGCGTCCGGCAAGAGACGATCTGATATCGCTGGTCGTGGTTGCCGCAGGCGTGGTGGTCGGCTTTCCATTGTTGACTGCGCTTGCCCTGCAGCATGTTACCTCGGCACATTCGGTGGTCTTTATCGGGCTCCTGCCACTTGCCACCGCCATCTTTGGCGTGATCCGCGGCGGGGAACGTCCGAAGTTGGCATTCTGGTTCTTTGCAGTGATGGGAAGTGCGCTGGTCTGCAGTTTCGCCGTGGCGCAGGGACTGAGTGCTGCACCCCTCGGAGACGCCTTGATGATGGCGGCGATCGTCGTCTGCGGGCTTGGTTACGCCGAAGGGGCGAAGCTTTCGCGGAAACTCGGCGGATGGCAGGTCATTTCCTGGGCGCTCGTTCTGTCGCTGCCGCTGATGATCCTTGCATCGATCTGGTTCATGCCAACAAGCTTCTCGGGCATCAATGCCCCTGCGTTGGCGGGCCTCGTCTATGTCTCTTTATTCAGCATGCTGATCGGCTTTGTTTTCTGGTATCGGGGCCTGGCACAAGGCGGAATCGCGAGCGTCGGTCAACTTCAATTGCTTCAGCCCTTCCTCGGCCTGACGCTTGCCGCAACGCTGCTGCATGAAACGGTGACCTGGACGATGTTTGCGGTAACCGCAGCGGTGATTGCCTGCGTGGCGGCTGCCCGCAAATTTGCCCGATAGCGCGGCGCCTCGTTGTCGGCAGCGCTTTTCAGGCGCCGTCGAACCTGAGTGCTCCTTCCGCTTCCAGACGAACGCGGCCCCTTCCGACCCTGACAATCCGGATTGGGGCCTGCTTCTCTTCGAGCCGCCGGCGCAGCAGCAACAGCCGGGTCTCGAGATTGTCCTTGATCTCCGGCATCCGGCCGCCAACGGCCAGCCGCATCTCCCTGTTAGTGAACTCGTTGCGGCCGTCGCTCAGGTGCCATTCGAGCATCAGACGAAGCAGCGTACCGGCAATGCCCTTCACGATATAGGTACCGTCGACGAACACGCTGTCGTCCACGCGATGATGGACAACGCGGATATCCCGGCCGCTGGCCGCAGGTTCGCACGCAAGCGCGGGTGCACCCTGCGTCGGCTCGGCCGACGCTGCCTCCCGTTCGCTCGCCCTCAAGGCGCTGGCGGCCTGTCCCGCGAGAATTTCAAGAGCTGCCTCATCTTCCTCGCGAAAGGCCAGCCGTTCCGCGCTTTCGACGAAAAGTACTCCGGTCACGGTGCCTCGAGCTGACATGGGAACGGCGATCTGGCTCATTACCATGGGCAATTGCGGAAAGGCGACGATACGCGTGGCGTTTTCCGATGCCTCTGCCTCCATGCCGATCGCTTCCCCGAGTCGGCGCACGCGGCTCATGTCGCTGACCTTGATCGTTTGCCCGCTCGTTGCCGCCGCGCCGATCAGCCCCTCACTCCTGGCGATTTCGGATCCCAGTCCCGAGCGGTCGTAGCCGAGGCTGCCGGTCGTGACCAGGCAGCCGCGATGACTATCATGGATGAGCACGACCGCATTTCGATATCCTAGAACGCGCTGAATACCGGCGAGCAGGCTATCGATGATCTCGTCCGCTTCTCCCTGCCGTTCGATGGCCCGGATTGCGTCCGAGAGAGCGGGAAGGCTGACGGGATCACGGCCTGTCGGGCTACGCGCGGTTTCCACTGGGGAGGGGACCTTCTCGATCCGGCGCACCCGGAAGATATCCGCGCTCCGCAGCCGCATGACCTCCGACATGCCGACCTGCGCGCTGCTCGCCTTGAGCTGGAGCGCTATCTTGTCGAACAGCTGGCCGGCATCGACGGAGCGCACGAATCCGATGTCGAGCAGGAACTGGTCGCCCGTGAAGCCATCGACGAGGATCAGCGCGACCTGAGGGTTGGCGCGCACGTTCGCCGCCGTCTTGGCAAAGAACTGATTGGAGAGGGCAACGTGGTCTTCGTCGACCCGCACCACATGAGACAGATAGGAGATGTTTGGCGTTCCGTCGGCCGCGGCAGTGGCGATGATGGAGGGAATGACGCCTTCGAAGCAGGCTGACAGGTCGCTGAGACGCAAGCTCATCTGGGCCTCGCGAAAGCCAGCATGCCGGCAAGCGGCCCGGGCGTCTGGATGTATATTTCACTCACGGAAAGCCGAACGACCTTGGCCTCGCGAGCAGTAAGCCACGGCGTGATGATGCGCCCGGGCACTCCAAGGGCTTCAAGCTCGCCCGTGGCTGCCGCGATGAAGCGGTCGGCACAATCGATATCATGTGCCTCCGTGTCCCGCATCGAGGCGGCCCCCTTGAGCTGAAAGCTTACATAGTCAGACGGACTGACGAAGGTGGCGGCAATCCGGCCCGTCTGCCRGACGGAGGTTTCGAGCCGAGGCCATTGCCAGGACGAGAAGATGACGTCGATCGTCTCCCGGTCGTCGAAAATGTGGAAGCCGACACCGCGTCCAGCGGATGGGTGCCCCGTTTCGTCAGCGGCGGCTATGATGCACATAAGTGGTCGCTTGAAGAAATCGAGAAGCTTGTCGTCGACCTGCACCGCCGCCCCCACTGCGTGTCCTAACCCTCTTTAGCATCCTTTTAGGATATTCGGCACGGTTTGCACATTCTTTTAGGAACGCGCGTTTTTCCGGCGCGCTATAGAAACGCCGCACGGACTGGACCGTCTGGATAACCACCTGCCCCGTCGTTTGTGGAAGCTACAAACGCCGAGATCATGCCGGCATATCGGACCGGCACGGCATCCGAACCCGTCCGGGCACGAAATCGTCGCAACCGAAACGGCTGAAGCCTGGAGTGAATGATGGAGAAGTTTACGCATGCGGCGGTATCGCCGCCGAACCATGGAACGCCCGCAATGGCGTTCGGCAAGCATGTCATACGCATGATGGCGGCCAACACCGGCGGTTCGTTCGGTATGTTTGAGGCCATCGTGCCGCCCGGAGAAGGTCCGCCGCTTCATATGCACGAGCGCGAGGATGAGTTTTTCCGTGTGCTGTCTGGCCGCTTCGGTTTCTGGTGTGCCGGTGACTATGTCGAACTGACGGAAGGGGGCTGCATCGCGCTGCCACGCGGCGTTCCGCATCGCTTCCGGAATGTCGGTGAAAGCGAAGGCCATATCATGGTCGTTGTGACGCCGGGCGGGTTCGAGAATTTCTTTCCGATCATCGAGCTTTGCAAGCCCGAAACGCCCGAACAAATCGCCTCTGTCGCGATGGATTTCGGCCTGACCTTCCTGCCCGTCGAAGGCCGCAAGGTCGCCTGATCCGGCGACGAGCCACCCTGAAATACAGCATCGAGAATTCAATAACGGTCCATCGAAAGGAGACCGAAGGATGACACGCGCGCCTTCAAACGAAAACGAAATGACGCTGACAGCCAATCAGCTGGATGCCTATCTTGCCAAGATCGGGGTCTCCCGGCCTATTTCTCTCGACCTTCAGAGCCTGTCGAGACTGCATCGCGCCCACCTCATGACATTCACATGGGAAGCGCTGGATGCCTTCATGGAGTGGCCGTCCTCGATCACACCGAGATCGGCTTTCGCCAAAATGGTGGAAGGAAGGCGCGGTGGTTGGTGCTACGAGATGAATGGCCTCTTCGGTGCGGCTCTCGATGCACTCGGCTTTCGAGTGACCCGCCTTTGCGGCGGCGTCGACCGTGAAAAGCTCGGGGACATCGCGATCGGCAATCACCTGACGCTACGGGTCGATCTTCATCGACCTTATCTCGCCGAAGTGGGCGTGGCCGATGCCATCATCGAACCCGTCCCGCTTGCCGTCGGACCCATCAGCCAGCGCGGTTTCGATTTTTCGATCATGCCGACAGATGACGGCTGGTTGCGCTTCAACAATCACATGCGGGGTATAGCGTCCAGCTTCGATTTCCGGGCGGACCACAGCGACGAGGCGGCCATGGCAGCCACGCATGCCTGGTTGATGCAGGACCCGGGGTCGCCGTTCACAAATGCGCTTGGAGTTCTGCGTCATACCACGGACGGCTATGTCGCCCTGCAGAACGATCGCTTGCGCAGCGTAACGCCGAACAGCGTTCGCGAGCTGCGCATCACAAGCGCGGACCATCTCGCGGACACGTTCGAAACCTTTTTCGACCTCGACGTTCCCCAATTCAGACGGGTCTGGGAAAAGATCCAGGCGATCGGTCATAACAAGGCGGCCTGAAAAGGCCGCCCATCAACACTCTGGAACTCAAGGAAACATCGATGCTTCACATAATTCTATGACCATCTCGCCCTGAACACGGCACTCGCCATTGGCGGGGTTCGGGCATCGGCATAAGGTATGCCGCCTGTGGGGGCGCCCAAAAAGCCGTGAAACCTGAGAACTCCGTACTACGACATGGCCAAAGCGGCGGCCGTGCCATGCGAGGGATGCCAAAAGACCGAACCTCTTACGTCGCTGCGAGCAAGAGAATGTAAGCGACGACGGTCACCATCAGCCCCCGGAATGCGCAGACGACGCACCGGTATTTTCCACGCGCGATGGTCGAAAGAATGTCGGCGTTTTCGAGGTATTGTTCAAACAGATAGCCGGCGTCGCGCTTGCCCGCGGCTTCACAAAAGTGCCCTCGGTGCTTGTGCCAGGTGCCCCAGAACAGGGATGTTGATGAATTCAAGTGCCGAGGGAGGACGACGAGAATCGCAGAAAGAATCGAAAAGATTGAAGCCAGAGCAAGCGCGCCGGAGAAAAGAATGCCTATCGGCGTCCCGTGGGCGTAGCGGCTCCAGGCAAAAACCTCACGTCCCTCGCTCGATGTAACAAGAAACGCGAGCATGAACGTAAAAATATACGCAGCTTTTTGGTCTGAAATCTTGATTTGATCGTAGAATATGTCGTTTATCTTCTTGATGTGATCGAAGTACTCGGAGCTAATATCTGTATTTGTTGGAGGACTACTCAAAAAGTCCGTGGTGTTCTCGACGTCACTCACATTGCATCCCCATGCTGAAGTGTTTCCCTAATATTACACTCATGGAACAAAGCAAATCCCTGTGGTCCTCCTGCTTGACTTTTCAACTATAGGCAGACAAATCCTTCCAATATGTGGGGTAGATTTACGAGATACGCGTGCGGGGGCACAGCGATCGCGGTGATTGCGTTATATTTGACGCATCCGGCCGCGGCGGAGCCTATCCAGCGAACCGCGCGAGCTGCTGGCTCGGTGGTTGACCGCAAGACGGGAGAAGAGGTTCGTTTCGTCGATCTCTCCGATTGGCAGAACGTCGCTCTTCATCAAGACTTGCTCGGCGGCGACGTGCTGCGCACCAATGCCAATGGTCAATTGGCGATCCTGTTTGCCGATCACACGCAGGTGCGCCTGGGCCGCAATTCTGCGCTGCAGGTCAAGCAGATGGCTGCCGACGGTGACACGATTCTCAATTTGCAATCTGGTACGATCTGGGCACGCGCTCAGCGCGGTGGCCAGGGCCTGACGGTCGAGACGCCGGCCGCAGCGGCTGCCATTCGTGGCACCGACTGGACAATGACGGTCAAGGGCGACCAGACCTCACTGATTGTGCTCGAGGGCCGGGTAGAGCTTAAAAACGAGCACGGTAGCGTCGAAGTCGCACAGGGCGAAGCGGCAGTTGCGACGATCGGACAGGCACCGCGCAAGCTGGTCATTGTGACACCAGACGATCGCGAGCAGATGCTGTTCTATCTAACGCTGCGCGGTGGTTTTACCTTCATGCCTGCCTCGCCCCTGCCGATGCAGAAAATGAGGTCCGAGCGCAGCCGCATCGAGGCCAGGGCACCGGAAGCAAGAACCGCGGAAGACTGGTTGACGCTCGCCGAAGTACAGTTGTCATTTGAGGGTCGCCGGGAGGCACTCAAGTCGTTGGCGAGAGCTCGGGCGCTCAAGTTGTCGGTTACCCAAAGCGCCCGTGCAGATTTGATCGAAGCCCTGATCGCCGGCGCTGAAAAACGCTACGACGATGCAGCACGACTGTTCTCACGGGCCGAGCCTGCACTCGATCCGCAGCGCCGGAGCATAGCCGCCTACGGTGGCTACTATTCCCGCTCGCTACGCGACCCCGATCATGTGGAGACGCCCCCCGCATCGATCACGGGTCCCTATGCTGCGGTTATGAAGGCCTATACGGCCGGCTTCCTCGAAGATATTCCCGCGGCCATCAGGACGATGAAGGAAGCAGAAGCGCGTTATCCGACGGATTCGCGGCTGCCGGCACTGCGCGCACAGCTTGCCCTTCTGATCAATGACCGCGCCCAGATGCGGGAGGCGATCGAACGGTCACTTTCGATCGACCCCATGGATCCTGATGGCTTGCAGGCCCGCGCTCGTATGCGCGCCGACTTCGAGGGAAATCTCGATGCAGCGCTTGCAGACCTGAACAAAGCGATCGAGATTGCGCCAGGCACCGCGACGGCATGGAATGATCTCGGCCTGCTGCAGGATGCCCGCGGTGCCAGCCGTGAGGCGGAGGTGGCCTTTAAAAAGGCGATCGAACTCGATCCCGACGATCCGATCAGCCACGCCAATCTTGCGATCCTTTATCTCGACCAATCGCGCATGAAGGAAGCCAAGCGGGAGATCGACCTGGCACTGGCCGCCGATCCGGCCTTCGAGGTCGCACTGCTTGCGCGTGGACGCTACTATCTCCAGACGGGTGAACGAGAAAAGGCGATCGAAGACCTGCTCGCGGCATCCACCGCCAATCCGAGCTACTCGCAAGCGCAGCTGATGCTGGCCGCAGGCCACTATGAGCGTGGCGACAGGGACCCTTCAAATCAGGCGCTCGAGAATGCCGACCGACTGGACAAGAATGATCCCGTTATTGCAGCATTTCGAACCGCCGTTGCTATTGACGACTACGATGCCGACGGCGCGATAGCAAACGCTCAGGAGTTTCTGAGGCGCGCGCGTGCTCGCGGCGGGGATTTCAGCGCGCTTGGAGCCAACCAGGACGCCGGATCCACGCTCAACAACGCGTTTCGCTTGCAGGGCCTCGACGCCTGGGGCCGATATTACGGCGACGCGGTCTTTGATCCGTTTGAAGGTAGCGGTTTTACTGACCAGGCCCTCAAGGGAAGTATCAACCCGTTCAAGAACGCCATTACCTTTGGCGACAGCGTGATTGAAAACACCGCCAACGCAACGAGCTTTTCCTCCCTGTTCCAGGGACTGCTGCTCGATCCGCACATGTTGTCAGGTCGGTCGAGATCGGCCACGCTCCTTCGCACGCCATTTATCGAAGGTTCTATCGGTGGCGGCATAAACAGCGTTGGCGGCCACACCGGGCGTGTCGGTGAAGCCGAGATTCAGGGCTTTGCCAACGAGACGATCCCGATCAGCTTTTTCGGCAATTTCGAGTGGGAGGAAATTCCAGCCGAGGGAGATTATGCCAACTTCGGAAACTTCTCTACCGAGAACAAGCTGCTGAGCGCCAACGGCTATGTCACGGCCACTCTAACCCCTGAGGATCGGCTGGTTGCCTTCATCAATCAAAGCCGAAGCGACTTCGACCTGAATTCGCTGACGCTTGATCCATCGCCTTCGGCCCGGTTCAATGACGAACTCTTCTTTCCTCTTCTCGGATTTGACCTCGCTCCGCCCGAACTGCCCTTCTATCGCAACGAAGGCAACAGTCTCGATAATCTCAACAGTGGCGTAGGCTGGAGCCACACATTCGGCTACCGAAATATCGTTAATGCGGCACTGCTTTATTCTGAAGTTAAGTCGCAGAGTACGAATGACTTCGTTTTCGATCAGTCAGCTGTGCCGTTCCTCGGAGGGCCGCCGCCGGACCTCGTTCCCTTCGGGCACACAAATGAAAGCCTATCGTCCAAAAGCTATATCGCAGCCATCAGTCACAGCCTTGGCACTGACAACGGCTTGACCTGGCGCTACGGAATTGAGGGAGGATGGATCGACACGCGCTCCAGCGGCTTTGCCGAGTTCTTCGAGCTGTTCCCCCTCTTTGTCCCGGATGTAACAATCGGTCCTGAAGAAGCATCCAATCGAACAAACCTGACGCGCGCCTACGTAGACTTGCTGCACGAGATCACCCCGGACCTGAAGGCTGAATACGCGCTCCATGCCACGTGGCTGGATGGAGACGGTACGGATGTCAGCCGGCTGGAGCCGCGATTGGGCGTGGCCTGGACGCCGGTCGAAGATCAATGGTTGCGCGCCGCATTCATGCGTCAGAGCGTTGAGATAGGCGTTCCGACACTTGCCCCGATCGGTATTGTCGGGCTGCAGCCCAATCAGATTGCAGTTGGAGTCGATGGCTACGTCGATACCGCTCAACTACAATGGGATTCCCAGTGGACGGACAGGTTCTTCACGTCCATGAGCTATCAGCACCAGGAATTGCACGACATGACGATCGGGCTGCCGCTGACGGCGCTTCCCGCCTTCGATAGCTTGACTTTGGAACGAGCAAGCCTCGACCGCGCAAGCGTTACGGCAAATTTTGCGTTGGGGAACGGGTTTGGCCTTTCCGCGACCTATGCTCGTATGGACTCGGAGAATAAGGATGAAGCAAGCGTCAACTTTGGCGGTGCGCTTCCGTTCGTTCCACGCAACTCAGGTCAGGTCGCTCTAACCTGGGTTAACGAAGCGAAGGTGAAAGCGACGATCGCTGCGAATTATATCGGCAAACGGGACGGAGACGACATCGGGACAGAGCTTGATGACTTCTGGACGCTTGATGCCAATATGATATGGGAGCCGTTCGACAAGCGCTTTGCTCTTGAAGTGGCTGCGTTCAACCTCCTCGATGAGAAATTTGAAATAACGCCGGGTGTTCCTGGTTGGGGACGTGCCGTGAAGGGCACATTCAAAGTTCGTTTCTGATGAACAAGACACCGACCCTTGGTCCGGCTTCAGGATCTGCCGGTTGGCTGTTCAGCAACCGCAGCCTCCGGCTGCTCGTCCTTATTCTCCTGACATTGATCGGGATCTCGCTACTCTCGCGCCTGCCAGCTTGGCCGCTGCTGGAGCTCAAATCCTTCGACTATCTGTCGACGATCGATGGCCTGGCGCCGCCGGGGGAGGGGCCGGTGATCGTTGCCATCGACGAGCCTTCACTTGCGGCAATAAACGCACAATGGCCATGGCCGCGCAGCTTGCATGCTCAGTTGATCCGGCAATTGCGAGAAGCCGGCGCAAAGGCAGTCGGCCTCGATATCATCATGGCAGAGCCCTCGACACCGGAGAACGATACTGCAATTGCCGCCGCGGTCGGCCCTGACATCGTGCTTGCAGGCGACGAAACCTTGATCGAAACGCCGCAAGCCGACCAACTCGTGCGGGCTACACCTTTGCCGCAGCTCACCGCGGCCGGTGCTCGCACGGGCATTGCCTCAATCGAACTTGGTGGGGACGGTGTCTTCCGGACCATCCCGATCTACGAAGACGGCTTTGCCGCCACGCTGTTGCGAGCCGCTGGCCACGATGGCGTGCCGGTCCCGCAGGACGCGATGATCCAGTCCTTTGGCCCAGCACGGAGCTATCAGACGGTCTCATATTATCAGGCACTCGACCCGAAGACGTTCCTGCCCGAAGGAACGTTCAATAACCGCGTTGTCCTGGTGGGTCTTAGTCTCCAGAACGCCCCGGAGATCGACAAGGGAGGTGCTGACGCCTTTGCCACCCCATATACGATGCATACGGGGAAGCTTACGGCCGGCGTAGAGATCCAGGCGACGATCTATGACAATCTTCGGCAACGGCTGTGGATCAATCGCACGAGCATGGTGCCTTTTATTGGATTTGTTCTGCTCGCAGCCGCATCCGCGGCTGCAGCCGTCTGGAAATCGACTGGCTGGCTCACCCTCCTGGCAACTGTTGTCGCCATCTGCTTGTTCGCACTGCTGTCCTACACGGGCCTGCGTTTCGGCCATTTCTTCGTATCACCGCTTGGGCCGACCGTTGCATTTGCCTCGGTCGCCTTCGGCCAGGCCGCTTTCGACTTTGCGGAAGAGCGCCGAAACAAGCAACGCATTACCCGCGCATTTTCTCAATACATTTCACCCGATCTTGTCAAAAGGCTATCTGATGACCCTTCGCAGCTGAAACTCGGCGGCGAGAGACGAACGTTGTCGGTGCTATTTTCCGACGTCCGTGGCTTTACGACAATCGCCGAGACGATGAAGGATGATCCGGAAAAGCTAACCGGCCTGATCAACCGC
This sequence comes from Rhizobium sp. 01T417, assembly GCF_056398905.1. NCBI lineage: Bacteria > Pseudomonadati > Pseudomonadota > Alphaproteobacteria > Hyphomicrobiales > Rhizobiaceae > Rhizobium > Rhizobium sp. 01T417. The sequence continues at coordinate 59,959 of NZ_JBFTQH010000011.1, forward strand.
CTGCTGACGCCGCTCTCCGATATCGTCATGGATCACGGAGGGACAATCGATAAGTACATGGGCGACTGCATCATGGCGTTCTGGAACGCTCCCCTCGATGACCCTGAGCACGCGCTCCACGCTGTTCAGGCATCGATTGCAATGCAGACGGCCATCGGGAAGCTCAACAAGGACCTCGAGATAGAAGCGCGAGCAAGCGGGTCACCACAGCATGTTCTCAAGATGGGCGTTGGGATCAATACAGGCGAATGTGTCGTCGGCAACATGGGCTCGAGCCGGCGTTTCGACTATTCCTGCCTTGGGGATTCCGTCAATCTTGCCTCGCGCCTTGAAGGGGCGTCAAAAAACTACGGCGTTGCTATCTTGCTTGGGGAGGAAACTGCACGTCTCGTAGGCGGGTTTTATAACGTGATGGAGCTCGACCAAATCGTCGTGAAGGGACGAACGACGCCGTCGCCTGTGTATACGATTGTTGAGGACGCAAGCGCGGAGCAGGTGGAAGTGCATAAAGCTTTCCTGGCCGCTAAGTACAATAGAACGTTGCTTCCCCTCGATGCCATGTTTGAGACGCTCACCGCGGCCTTTCCCTCGCTTCGTCTCTATTACTCAATTGTCCAAAGCGAGTGCGCGCGGCGGGTCGACGACTAGTCGGACGACACGGAGTTTGCCCTGCGAGCGGTCTCGCGGAGGCGTGTGCCGCGGAGGGCTTTAGTTGGCCGGGAGAGATAGGTCAGCGATGCGCGCTCGCAACGCCCGGCACGCGGATGCGAGATCGCTCTCGCGCAAAAGCGCGCCGCCGATCAGATAAATCACATGGTTCCCGTAAACCTGCTGCATGTCGGGTATCCGCTCGAACGTCATGCCGCCTCCAGGCGCAGGAAAGATAGGCTTCAGCTCACCAAGATCCTCAGCGCAACCGTGGAGGATGGACAGACACTCTTCGCGCGAGAAGCCGAACCGCCCGCCGAAATTCGGAAACACGACCGCATCGACACCCATGAGCCTTTGCAGCGTTCCGAAGTAGAAGCGGTGCGAAAAACCCGTCGTTGGTGTGATGACATTGGCGCCGGCAAAAGTCGGATGCGAGATGATCGGCAGACAGAAACCGGGGTCGGCGGCAAGCGTACGGGACACGTCAAAGCCGACGAGTGACGGTGCCAGCATAACTGCACCCGCGCCAGCTTCCTTTGCCATGAAGGCCCGCTCGAAGATCTGCGACGCCGGTCCTGTGATGTTGGGCACGTATGCGCATTGAAATCCGGTGCTGGCATTTGCCTCGGCAACGGCTTCGACGCAGGCCTTAAGGCGCTCGGGATAAGGTGAGGTCGGCTGATCAACGAGCCCGTGGTCGTCCTTGATAAGATGCGTGCCACCCAAGGCAAAGCGGTGAGTGAGATCCGCGAGTTCCGACGTCGATAGACCCACCGGTTTGATCGCCGACATGATGAGCGGACCAGAAGTGACCTCTGTTCGGGCGCGCAATCCGGCAGCGCCGAAACGTGGTCCAGGGCAAAGCTTGTGCAAGCCGTCCGACAGCTGCAGAGATTCGACGCGCGTACCGGTTTTGATCGAGGAGTTGCCAAAGACGATGTTCAGAAGCTGCAGGAAATCGCCACCCACATCGTCCTCGCTGTAGGAAATTTCCGCCAGGAAGCCGCCGCGCTCGGCGCCGGCGGATTTCAGGTTTTCCAACCGGCCGAGAATCTCGTCCTCAACGTAGCCACGCGGCACGATCTCTCTTGGGATTTCCACCGTCTGTTCGACTGCGATATCCAAGGCTCGCGCTCGCGCTTCTTTTTCGCCGGTGGCGTCGAGCCAGTAGCTGACGGAAAAACGCGATGCCATCAGAGCGCCTCTGCCTTCTGTACCGAATGAACCGTGTCGAGGCGGGCCGCTTCGAACTCAGGATCGGCTATGTCGAGGGCGCGCCCCAGCAGATTACCGATCGCCTGTGTCAGTGCGCTGGCATCGAGCCCGTACTTCTTCATAAGATAGGGTTTGGAGGCGCCATGCGCGAAGGTGTCTTCCAGTCCCAGTCGGCGAAGGCGGATGCCAAGCCCTTCCTCGGCAAGAATTTCGGCGACCAGCGATCCGAGCCCGCCATTGATTGTGTGGTTCTCGAGCGTGACTATACCTTTCTTGCCGCGTGCCGCCTTCAGCAGGCCGTCGCGATCAAAAGGCTTCAGCGTCGAGGCATGCAGGTGGTGAATGCCGATCCTGCGGTTTTTCAGCGGCCCGGCAGCACGTAGGGCCTCTTCGGTGCACACGCCTGAAGAGACGACGAGGATATCGCCTCCCTCGCTCAGCGTCCGCAGTCGGTTGAACTCGAAAGGGGTCGAAAAAAGCCGCGGGACTTCGCCGCGCAGAACTCGGACGTACACCGGGCCGTCGATGCTGTCTGCCACGTCAAGAACGCTCTCCACTTCGGTGGCATCGCCGGTTTCGAGGACCGTCATGTTCGGGATGGCGCGCATGACCGATATGTCCTCGATCGCCTGATGGGTGATGCCGCCCGGTGTCGTAATTCCGGGCAGGAAACCCATCATTCGAACCTTGCGGTTGGAGTAAGCGATGGAGTTGATCAGTTGGTCGTAAGGGCGGCGATAGAGAAAGACGGAGAAGGTATGGACGAAGGGTCGGAAACCCTGCATTGCAAGGCCGCCGGCAAAAGACAGCATGTTCTGTTCGGCCATGCCGAGCGACAGAAACTGATCGGGATAGCGGTCGCGAAAGCCGTCGACTTCGCAGGATGATGTCAGATCGGCGGACAGGCAAAGCACTTCCGGGCGAGAGGAAGCGAAGTCCTCGAAGGCTCTGGCATAGGGGCGGTTGACAATTTCGACCATGATCAGGCCCTCGCGATTTCAGCGGGATCGACGCGAAGCTCGGCTCCGATTGCCGTCTGCATTTCCTCGCGCTCTTCTGCCGATTTGAAACGGACGTAGTGAAGGCGAGGGAAGCGCTTCTTCAGGAACGGCATGCCCTCGTAGGGCGATGTATTGGCAAGGATGACCAGAGGCCTGCGTGCTTCTGAGCTATTGGCTGCAGCCCGAAATGCCTGCAGATCATGTCCGTCAATCGATCGACAGGTAGCGCCGAAGGAAGCGATGCGCGCCGGCAGGTCGCCGAGATCAAGTACCGAGGACATCGCCCCATCGCATTGCTGCCGATTGACATCGACGACGACGCGGATGTTGTCGATGCCATGATAGCTCATTGCCGCCAGGCATTCCCACGTCTGCCCCTCCTGGAATTCACCATCCGACATGTAGACCCAGACCTTGCCTGGTTCGCCGCGGCGTTTGCGCGCCCAGGCTATGCCCGATGCCATCGATAGCCCTTGCGCAAGCGATCCGGTTGTCACTTCCATGCCCGGGCTGTGCTCGGCGCCGATCATTTCGACTGACCCTCCGTCCCGATTGAAATGATCAAGCGCGTTCTCGTCCATCCGGCCGACCTGAATCAACGCCGAATATATGACCAGCGCATAGTGGGCGGGCGAGACGATGAAGCGGTCGTATTCCGGAGCAAAGGCGCCATGATAGCCGGCGCCGGTAAATGCGTCGGGATTTTTGGACGACGGCACGCCCGCGAAGGGCAGAGGGGTCTTCGGCAGCGTCGGTTCGCCAAGGACGAGCGCTTCGTTATAAAGGAACGCCAGGCTCTCGGCCGCGGAACAGGCCTGGCTGAGGTAGCCACCGTTGTTGCGCATCGTGTGCACGAAGACACGCCTGCGAATGCCGGCGGCGACATCCTCCGTCCTCTGCCTGTTCGCGATGGTCATGAGTTATCTCCGTTCGGGAAAAAGCGCCTTCAAGCCGGCGGGCGATGCCTCTGCAATGCCGCGTTCGGTGATAAGGCCAGTGATCAGACGCGCCGGAGTAACGTCGAAAGCAGGATTGGCTGCGGGGCTTCCTTCCGGCGAAACCCGTACGCTCGCAATTTCGCCGCCCGCACCACGTCCTTGCACGAAGGTGACCTCGTCGCCGCTACGTTCCTCGATCGGGATTTCGCGTACACCGTCATGCACCGTCCAGTCGATCGTCGGTGAGGGGAGGGCAACATAGAATGGTACGTTGTTGTCCTTTGCGGCGAGCGCCTTCAGATAGGTGCCGATCTTGTTGCAGACGTCGCCGCTGGCCGTGGTCCTGTCGGTGCCGACGATCACCATGTCGACCTCGCCATGCTGCATCAGATGGCCGCCGGCATTGTCGACGATGAGTGTATGGGGAATGCCATGGCCATTCAGTTCCCAGGCCGTTAGCTGGGCGCCCTGGTTGCGGGGGCGTGTCTCATCGACATAGACATGGACAGGAATCCCCTCTTCAGCCGCGAGATAGATCGGAGCCGTCGCTGTGCCGTAGTCAACCGTCGCAAGCCAACCGGCATTACAGTGAGTGAGAATATTCACGGGCTCGCCGGGCTTCTTGCGAGCGGCGATCTCGCGAATGACCGTGAGGCCGTTCATGCCGATGCTGCGGTTGAGGTTGACATCCTCTTCTGCGATCGTGGCAGCACGCTTGTAGGCGGCTTCAGCGCGCTGACTCTCAGGGAGCTCGAGCAGGAAACTGCGCATTGTATCCAGCGCCCAGCGCAAGTTGATTGCCGTCGGTCGCGTTTCATGGAGTGTATTCCACACTTCGTCGAGGGAGGTGTTCCTGCTGTCGGCGGCCATGGCAAGCGCGACCCCGTAGGCTGCTGTCACGCCGATCAGTGGTGCTCCGCGCACCCACATGTCCCTGATGGCGACTGCGACGTCATCAACGCTCTTCAGCGTAACCACGCGAAACTCGTGCGGCAGCCACCGCTGGTCGATAATGTCGACCGATGCGCCGTCGTCATTCAGCCAGATGGTGTGGTAGTGACGCGCTCCAACTTTCAAATGACTGTCTCCTTCTCGAGTCGTTTGGCGAGCGAGTTGATCTCCGCGAGGCTGTGAATATGCCGGCGATTGACGGCGAGATGGCGGCCGAGTTTCAATGCCTTGCACTCGCAGCGTGCGCGCAGATCCAAATCCGCGATGGTTTCGAAATCGGCATTGTGGGCGAGGCCAAGGATGCGACGGTGGATCTCGACGCCGGCAAAGCCGAGCATGTCGGTCCAGATCTCGTGCAAGACGTGATCGAGTGCCTGTTCGGCGCCGAGCAGGTCGCCGCGATCTTCGAAGAGCGAGCGCTGATAGAGGATGCCGTTGCGCTCGCTGCGCCACAGGTCCGAAAACTCCTCGCAGAAGGTTGCCCAGATAGTTTCGATGACGTTGAGCAGATAGTCCCGCATGGCCTCGCGATTGCCGTTTTGTTCGTGGCCCGTCTGAGAGAAATAGCTCATCCAGAAATTGGCGATCATCATGCCGACGTCGAAGGCGATTGGGCCATAGAAGGCGAATTCCGGATCGATGACGCGGGTCTCATCCATCGTCACCATCACGGAGCCGGTATGAAGATCGCCATGCAGCAAGGTCTCGGCCTTGGTGGTGAAAAGGTGCTTCAGCTTTTGTGCCTCGACCTTCAAATCGCGATCCGCCCTCAGTTCAGCGACGATCCCATCGAGCTGTGGTGATGTGTGACGATTGAGCGAGGCCTCGAAATAGGGGTCTGAAAAGACGAGATTCTCCGTGATGTCGCACAGTTCGACATTGTCGGAAAACAGCGCCAGATCCTGCTTTCGCTCGCGGGCGGTCATGGCGAGATCTGAGCCGCGGAAAAGCGTGCGTGCAGCAAATAGGCCGAGATCACGGCCGATCCTGGGCAGTCGCTGGCCCTCGATGAGAGCACGCCTCAGAATGATATGCGGTGACAGGAATTCCATGACGATGATCGCCTGATCGACGTCGAAATGGAAAATCTCCGGGACCATTCCGGGATCGCGGTCCGATTGGCGCATCAGCGCATGATACTCGAAGTAAGAGCGCTTGAGCGGTAGCGGCCAACTCTCGCCGACAAGGCGGACATAGGGCAACGCCTGCTTGACGATCACCTTTCCTCGCTCGCCTTCCACGATGAAGACAAGATTAAGGTTGCCGTCTCCGACTTCTTTGACGCGCCAGCTACCCTGGTTCTCGCCCAATTTTTCAATGAGTGCCGCTAGGCCGCCCAGCCGCTGCGGCAACGTTTCGGGGCACAGGGCCACGAACGGCTTCGTATCCGTCATTTCTTCCTCCCCGGACCGTTTTCGCGGTGCCAACTCCCTCCGCGCGGCTGACTTCCCTCCTCTTTGGGCCGTCAGCGATCGTGCACTCTGATGACATTTGATATGGGTCGATTTGTCAAATGTCAACGAGCTTGACAAATGATGATGCCCCGGCCTAGCATCACCGTGGGAGGACGGAGATGAACGAAGAACCTGTGTTCCGCGTCGAGGGATTGCGGAAATCTTTTGGTCGTATCCAGGTGCTCGGCGGAGTCGATCTGTCGCTTCGCGCCGGTTCTGTAACCGCCCTTATGGGTGCAAACGGTGCTGGCAAGTCTACGCTCGTGCGGATCGTCAGCGGTGTCTACACGCGTGACGCCGGCCATATTTCGCTGGCGGGGCAGATTTTTTCGCCGTCGTCACCGGCTGAAGCCATCCGTGCCGGCGTCGTTACCGTTCATCAGAATATAAACGATGGGGTGGTAGCTGATCTGGATGTCGCAACAAACCTGACGCTTGACCGGCTGAACGGGCGTTCCGCGCGCTGGCTTTTCAATCCGAGGCGCGTGCGGCGCGAAGCCAAGGCAGTGGCCGATCGCATGGGCCTTTCCCTTGATCTCGGCGTTGGCATCTCGGGCCTATCTCTTGCCGACCGGCAGATGGTGGCCATCGCCCGTGCGATGGCCCACGAGCCAAAGGTACTTATCCTCGATGAACCGACGTCTTCGTTGTCAAGCGCCGAGGCCGAGCGACTCTTCCAGCTTGTCGATCGCTTGCGCGCACGGGGTGTCGCCATCCTCTATATTTCGCACCGGATGTCGGATATCCGGCGCCTGGCAGACAGTATCGTCAGCCTGCGTGACGGACGTATTACCGGCACCTTCACGGGACCTGACCTCGACTATGAGGGTGCGGTGAATGCGATGCTCGGCAAAGCGATCAGCCATGACGGCATCGCCGTTCGCGACGGCGGGGCGACAGTCCTCGGTGCCGAAGAGCTCATGCTCTCGCCGAGCGCACGTCCTTTTGATTTCGTGCTGCGTGAGGGAGAAGTCGTTGCCGTCACCGGTCTCGTCGGTGTTGGCAAGACCGCGCTTGCCGAGACGCTTTTCGGCGCCAGACAGCCGTTTGCCGGACGCATGTCGCTTGATGGCAGGCGATATCAGCCGCGCACACCTCAAGAGGCCATTGCCGAAGGAGTTTTCCTCGTCGCCAAGGACCGCGCGGACAATGGCATCGTCCCCGATTTCAATATTTACGAGAATATCAGCCTTCCTTTCCTGAAGCGGCTCGCCCGTGTCGGCGGCGTCTCCAGCCGCGGTTCGGAGCGCGGCGAAGCTAAACGGCAGATTTCCGCTCTCGGCATCGTTTGCCGATCGGAACGAGATGAGATGCACACGCTCTCCGGAGGCAATCAGCAAAAGGTGATGGTGGCCCGGTGGCTAAGCCAACCCTGTCGATTGCTGGTTCTCGATGAACCTTTCCAGGGCGTCGATATTGCCGCGCGCCGCGACATTGCCGAGAAGCTTCGAGCATCGGCGCAAGGAAGAGCCACTGTTGTGTTCCTGACGGAGCTCGATGAGGCCTTCGAAATTGCCGACCGTATTCTGGTGATGTCCGAACAGACGCTGGCCGGCGAGCATCTAAACGCCGGTATCGATGTCAGTAAACTCCTGGCCGAGATCGCGGGCCAGCATGAAATGGTGAATTGATGACTGATCACGACACGCCGATCGCGGCAGCGCAGCCGGCAAAAATCGTTCCACCGCAAGCAATGGGCGCCAATATTCGCGAGCTCGCTATCCGCTATGGCTTTCTGCTGCTGCTTGCGGCGATGCTCGTCTACTTCTCTATAGCTACGAGCGGGTTTGCTTCGCCGCAAAGCGCCGTCTTCATCCTGCAGTCGGTATCGATCACAGGCATTCTGGCGCTTGGTGTCACAGCGACCATGGTCGTCGGTGGCTTCGATCTGTCGATTGGTTCGGTCGCAACGACAGCAATGATGGCGTCGTCATACATCATGGTGATCTTGAACGGTGATGCTTTGACGGCGATCGCCGTCTGCCTGCTGATCGGCATAGTGATCGGGTTGGTCAATGGTTTCCTAGTCGTCTACATGCGCGTTCCCGACTTGCTGGCAACGCTCGGAATGATGTTCCTTCTTGTCGGGCTGCAGCGCATTCCGACCGAGGGTCGGTCGATCGCGACCGGGATGAGCCTGCCCGATGGCAGTACCGCAACTGGCAGCTTCAGCCCGGCTTTTTTGGCACTTGGACGTCACAAGTTTGACTTCCTTCTTCCGAATCTGGTGCCAGTTTCGGTCGTCGTGCTGATCGTGCTCGCCATCCTTATCTGGTTTTTTCTGGAGTACACCCGTTTCGGCCGGATGATGTATGCCGTCGGCTCGAACGAGCGTGCTGCGGAACTCGCTGGTGCGCCTGTCAATGCCTACAAGATGTTTGCCTACGTCATCTCAGGCGTCTTCGCTTCGATCGGTGGCATTCTGCTTGCTGCGCGTCTCGGTCGTGGTGACATTGCCTCCGGCAACAATCTTTTGCTCGACGCGGTCGCCGCCGCCCTGATCGGCTTTGCCGTGCTCGGAGTCGCCAAGCCGAATGCCTTTGGGACTGCAGTAGGGGCCCTTTTCGTCGGTGTCCTGCTGCAGGGCCTCACGATGATGAACGCGCCTTACTATACGCAGGACTTCGTCAAGGGCGCGGTGCTCGTCATCGCGCTGGTCTTTACCTTTGCTCTTTCGGAGAGAGGGAAACGATAGGGCTGGGAGGCCCTTCGCGCATACGCATGAACAACAAAGCGTCTACTGTGGAGGAGACAGGAATGAAGATTACGCGTAGAACACTCGGCAAGCTGACAATAGGCCTCATGGGAGCGACAGCCTTCTCGGGCGTTGCCCTTTCGGCCGACATGCCCAAGCCCTTCGACAACCCTGGCCAAGTCAAGATCGCTCTCGTGCGCTATCTGTCGACAGGCGATTTCTTCCAGTCCTACCTGTCTGGCGTTGAGGCGCAGGCCAAGGCCCTGGGTGTCGATCTGCGCGTGCTGGATAGCCGCCAGGATGCGGCGCTGCAGGCTGATATGGTCGATCAGGCAATTGCATTGAAGGTCGATGGCATTATCATCCAGCATGGCCTTACGGAGTCGATGAAGGAAGCCGCCAAGCGTGCTGTTGACGCTGGCATCAAGGTCGTTGCCTTCGATGTCAACGTCGAGAACCCGAAGATCCCGCAGATCGAGCAATCGGACCGCGATCTGGCGCGCCTCGCGCTTGAGCAGGCGGTCAAGGACAATGGCGACGCCTGGAAGGCTGGCTACGTCTACGTCGCTGGCATTGCGCCGCTCGATCGTCGCGACGAAACCTGGAAAGAGTTCAAGACAAAGTACCCGGGCATCAATGAAGCGGCGATGTTCGGAACAATGGATAATCCGATCGCAAACTCCGTCGCCAACCAGGCACGCTCCGTGCTGTCGGCCAATCCAGACGTCCAGGTGATGTTCGCACCCTACGATGAGTTCGCCAAGGGCGTGAAGATCGCGGTGGACGAAGCTGGTCTTTCAACCAGCGTGAAGATCTATTCGGCCGATATTTCGACGTCTGATATCGCCGCTATGCGCGAGCAGGACAGCGCCTGGGCAGCTACAGCCGCTACCAACCCCGCCGTCGTTGGCCAGGTCTCGGTACGCGCGCTTGCCATGCTGCTTGCCGGCGAAGATCCGGGCCACAATGTGATTGTCCCGCCGACGCTGATCACGCAGAAGGACCTGAAGGACGCAGATATCAAGAATATGGAAGAACTTGGCGCCAAGTTGCCGCAGTTCGCTCATGCTGATGTGGCCGTTCCAGCCTGGATGCCGCTGCCGAACAAGAAGTAGTAAGACATCTGAGGAAATGCGAGGCGGCCTTCGGGCCGTCTTACGTGTTGTTAGGGTCAGCAAAAGCCTCGGCGGGCCATTTGCTCTCCTGTTTGAAGCAGGAGAGCAAATCGCGTCAACGCAGCGCTGCGGCGATATTGCCGCCGTCGACGGTTGTCACATCGGCCGTTGTCCGGTCGGCCAACGCGTGGTGCAGGAATGCCTGCGCCACGTCATCGGCAGTTACTTCCTGGCCGAGAAGGTTGCCGCCCATGTAATCCTGCACCGACAGACCGCGCGCTGCCGCCCGGTTGGCAATCATCTCATCGTTCAGTAGACCGGAACGAATGCGATCGGCGTTGACGGCGTTGGAGCGGATTCCATCGGCTCCATGCTCCAGCGCATACTGCCGCGACAGAAACAGCGTAGCTGCCTTGGGCAATCCGTACGCACCGAATTTGGAGCCTGGATTGACCGCCTGCTTGCTGGCGTTGAAGAGCAGTGCACCGCCAGTCCTCTGTTCTTTCATGATCCGGACCGCATTTTGCGCAACGAGCTGGTGTGAGAAGAAATTGAGTTCGAAGCTCTTGCGCAGGAGGCTGTCATTGAGCGTCGCGATCGCTCCCTCCCAGGCAGCGCCGGCATTAGAGACGACAATATCGACGCCGCCGAAGGTCGAGATGGCCTTATCGAAGGCGCCGCGAACGGAAGCCGCATCGGTCACGTCGCAGGCGACGCCGATGGACTGGTTACCGATCGCCCTGGCGACGTCGCCGGCTTTGGCCGCATCGAGATCGGCGACCACGACGTGGGCACCCTCGCGCGCGAAAAGCCTTGCAGTCGCCGCGCCGATCGCGCCGGCCGCCCCGGTAACGAGGGCCACCTGCCCTGTGAGAGGCTTCGGCTTGGCGCCGGCAAGCTTGGCCTGTTCCAAGGACCAGTATTCGAGATCGAAGAGATCCGGCCGGCTGACCGGCTCGAAGCGACCGATGGATTCCGCGTCGCGCGCGGCTTCGATCCACATTTCACCGACATCTGCCGCGATCCGTGCATCCCTGAGCGTGCGACCGTGGCCGAACAACCCGACGCCGGGAACCAAAGTCAGCCGCGGCATAGGGTCGATCATGGTGCGCTTCACGTCGTCGCGAGCATCGTTCTCGCGAAAGTACGCGGTGTAGGCGGCGACAAACGCGGCGACGCGCTCATCGATCACCGATCGGAACTCCGCGAGCTTGCCTGCCGCTGGAGGCGGCAGCACAAGCGGTCCGGTCTTTATCCGGATGGAGAGGTCCGGTGTTGAAACGCCGCGCGCCGCCATGTCCTCAACTTCTGCCGCATTGACGAAATCAAGGATCGCCGGGGACACACGAAACTCGCTTATCATCCGGTCGAACCGGCCTTCGCCGCGGGCGACAGCGACTGCGCCGCGTAACATTGCAGCGATCTCATTGGCCGCCGCCGTCTGTTGCGGTAGGCGTCCAGACGTGAATGGAGTCTTGCCGCGACGACGGACGTAGTCCTCAGCCAACGTCACATAATGGATCATCCGGTCATAGGCTTGTTTTGCCGTGTCGGCGAAGGTGAAGATGCCGTGCTTGTCGAGGATCAGGCCCTCCACGCTCGGATCGCGATCGAAGACCTCGGCAGCGGCCTTGGCCAGCGCGAAGCCAGGCATGATGTAAGGCACGAAGCCCATCTTCTTGCCAAAAACCTCTGAGCTCATCTCCTTGCTTCTTGCCTGGTCGGCAATGGCAAGAATTGCCGTCGAATGGGTGTGATCGACGAATTTATGCGGCAGGAACGCATGCAGGAGCGCCTCGACGGAGGGGTTGGGGGAGGCGGGATCGATAAGACTGGCCCGCTGTAGCGTGACCATGTCCTCGTCGGACAGTTTCTGCAGCTTGCGCGCTTTCAGCAGCGGTGCGATTTTGACGGCGGGCAATCCCTCGGGTTCGATCGTTCCCATATCCCAACCACTGCCCTTGACGCAAAGGACGTCCCAGTCCTCGCCGATCAGATCGCGGACGGCCGTTTTCACGGATGTATTGCCACCGCCATGCAATACCAACCGCGGTTCGCTGCCAAGCAGTCGCGTCGTATAGGTCCGGAGCGCCAGGTCACGGTTGACGCCCCTCCGACCGTAAGCTTCGACCATTGCTTCGGCATCACTGTCGCGCCAAAGATTTTCCATCATGTCCTCCTCCACTCGCGCAAAGCAGGCGCCAAGGCGCCGCCTTGTCTGACATAAGCTGAAATCACTCCGTTTTGGCGGCCACAGTGGCGCTGCCCAAGCGCTCGAGCAGGCGGCGAGCCATGGAGGCTGTGACGATGAGATGTGACGCAAATCCGCCCTTGATGGCGGCTACAAGCGGCTCGAGCTTTTCATCTTCCTGAACCACCATCATCCGCTTCGGAATGGAACGGATCGAATCGAGGTCGGCCGAAATGCAGCGACGGTTGTGGGCGCAATCCATCAATTGCCCGTCTCGATCGATCACCTGGCCGGCGATCACGCCTGCCGCGCCCGCCTCTCCGAGCACTCGCAACTCGTCAGCCGTCAACGCACCGCACTTTACCAAATGGCTATCGGCCTCAATCCCGCCGACTGAATAAAGCGCAAGTGTGCAGTGAGGGATGGTCGCGAGTTGTTCCTGAATCACGGGCTCTTGACGCAACTCCTGCGCCAGCCTTTCCGAACTGAGAACGAGCGGTGCATAGAAGTTGATACCCTGGGCGTTCAGCCGCCTTGCTATTTCCGTGGTGCATTGATCCGGTCGGTATGAATAAGGCGCTCCAAGATTGCCGCAGAGCTGGACGACGGTTACCCCCTGCAGGTCCGCAAAAGGCATGACGTCGGCGATGTGATAGACGGTCCGGCCCCAGGCAACGCCAATTCTGTCATCCTTGCCGATCAGTTCCAGGAATACCGCCGCGGCGACGACAGGCATTTCCGCCGTTGGGTCGAGGGCATGCCTGTCTTCTGGAACAATCCAGACTGCCTTCAGTCCAGCTGCGTCTTCCAACTGCCGGGCCAACACGTCGTCTGCGAAGAGTTGCGTTGATGTCGCGATGTTGACGATGCCCGTTTCCCTCGCGCGCCGCAGGTAGGTCGCAACAGAGGCGCGGGAGATGTCAAGATGCTTTGCTACCTCATCCTGCCGCATGCCGTGTGTGTAGTAGAGCCAGGCGGCCTTGTGAAGGACCTGGTCGGTAGAGCGTATTGGCATGCGGATCGTTCCAGAATGATTGATTTCGACATTATTCATGCGCGCTGACAAAAGTCAAACAGCATGATTGCTGCTTATTTCTTGCGTTCCAGCCGTGTCAACGTTGCCGTGCAACCTTCGTCAGGCATGGGCAAGCGCCACCTAGCAGCCGCAGATCTGCGCCGCAACCGATCCGCGTTGCCGGCAGGCGGAGCCAACGGCCATCCACCTGCACAAGGGTTGGAATGTTACGCCCGGTTCCGGTGGATTTACCGTTGCGTACTTCAGTCGCGACGAATTGAAGGCAAACTCGATACGGGCGGTGATGGGCTGAGGTCAGCTCCCTTGCCGCCGGATATCGGAGGAAGTCTGAATGACGGCGCGTGACGATATTTTCGAGCTTGGCAAACGGGTCAGCCAATCCATCATTGGTCAGAACACAATGGTCGAGCGGCTGATCATCGGTCTCCTTGCAAACGGGCACCTGCTTGTCGAAGGTCTTCCGGGACTTGCCAAGACGCGAGCGATCAAGAGCCTGGCGAAGAACCTCGATTCAGAGCTGTCACGTGTGCAGTTCACGCCGGATCTGCTTCCCGCCGACATCACGGGTTCGGAGGTGTATTTTTCCGAAGGTGGAAAGGGCGAGTTCAAATTTCAGCAGGGACCGATCTTCGCAAACCTTATCCTCGCCGACGAGATAAACCGCGCGCCAGCCAAGGTCCAATCCGCGCTTTTGGAAGCGATGGAAGAGCGGCAGGTAACCGTCGGCGGCACAAGCTATCCGCTGCCCGACCTTTTCATGGTGATGGCGACGCAGAACCCTATCGAGCAGGAAGGCACCTATCCCTTGCCGGAAGCTCAGCTTGACCGCTTCCTGATGCATGTCGAAGTCGGCTACCCCGACGAGACGTCCGAGGTCGCAATCATGCGCCTCAATCGCGACGAGGAGAATGCAGGGCAGAACAAAGACAAGCACGCCGATGCCCCGAGACTCAATCCCCAGGCGATATTCGACGCGCGGAAGGAAATCGGTGCCACTGCGGTTTCAGAGCCGGTGGAGAAATATATCGTCGCTCTGGTGATAGCCACGAGGTACCCGGATCGCTACGACAAGGATCTCGCCAAGCTGTTGCATGTCGGGGCGAGCCCGCGCGGCGTCATCAGCCTAGATAAGGTTTCACGATCGCATGCCTGGCTCAAGGGGCGCGACTATGTGACGCCTGACGACGTCAAGGCGGTCGTCAACGACGTCCTGCGCCATCGCCTCATTCTGTCCTATGAGGCGCATGCCTCTAATACGAGCGCGGATGAGGTGATCAATCGCATCACTGAATTGGTGGCAGTCTCATGAAGGCCCCGACACCGAGCATCGGGAACGGCATACACGTCACGACCCAGGAACTTGTTGCCCTGGAGGGACGCGCGCGCGACCTGGCTTTCATACAGCGTGCGCGTAGCCATCAGCAGCTTGCGGGGCGCATGCAGTCCTCGGTGCGTGGCCGGGGTTTGATTTTCGAAGAGCTGCGAGAGTACCTCCCCGGTGACGACGTCCGCGCGATCGATTGGCGCGTCACCGCCCGAACGAGGAAGCCCGTCGTCAGGGTCTACGGCGAGGAAAAGGAGCGTCCTGCAATTGTTGTCGTGGACCAGCGCATCAACATGTTCTTTGGCAGTCGCTTCGCGATGAAATCGGTAGCAGCCGCGCAAGCGGCGATGCTCGCGGCCTGGCGCATACTGGGGTCCGGTGACCGCGTCGGCGGCTTCGTGTTTAATGATGAAGACATCAGCGAGATCAAGCCGCACCGCAGCCGGAATGCCGTGATTGCGCTGGCGGACAGGATCGCCGAAAAGAACGGGATGTTGAAGTCCACCTATGCGGGGGTGCCATCACCCGAGGCATTGGACAACGTTCTCCGGCAGGTCGCGGGCGTCGCACATCACGATTTTCTCTTGGTTGTGGTCAGCGACTACGATGGCCATGGGGACACAACGCGGCAGCTCCTTCTCGAGCTTTCCAGCCGCAACGATGTCATCTGCCTGTTGATCTACGATCCGTTCATGCTCGAATTGCCGACAACCGGAGATATCGTGGTGAGCGGCGGTGCGCTGCAGGCGGAGCTCTCGTTCAGGCAAGCAGCCGTGCGCCAATCCATCGACACCTTTGCCCGTGATCGCGGTCGCGAATTGCGGGAATGGCAACGGCAACTCGGCCTTCCGATGCTTCCGATTTCCACCGCAGAAGAGGTTGCTCCACAGTTGAGAAGCCTGCTTGAACAATCCGCCTGGCGTCAGCGGAGGCGATGATGGACTCCGAACCCAAACTCGACCCCATCACCGAAATGGCGCTTCGTTCGCTGAAGGACATCGCAGCTCCCGCGCCGGTTTCCTGGATGCCTCAAACCTGGGGCTGGCTGATTGTCGCGCTGCTCCTGCTCTCTGCGATCTTGCTGTGGTGCGCGCTCGCCTATCGTCGGTGGCGGAAAAACGCCTACCGCCGAGAAGCCTTGAAGCACCTTCAGGCAATAGAGGTCGCGGTTCGTGACGCCGATAAACGCGCGCGGGCACTCCGCGACCTTGGTGAATTGCTCAAGCGTACAGCTCTGGCGGCTTGGCCGCGGAAGGATGTTGCCGCGACCTCCGGGCTGGCTTGGGCAGCATTTCTTGTCGAGCATGGCGATATGACGAACTCCGAGGGATTTCATCGGTTCTTTGACGATCTCGAGTACCAGGCAGGTACGCCGGTTTCCACAGAGGTTGCAGACGGACTTGTTCGCGACGCTCGACGTTGGATCGAGGGGCATCATGTACCAGCTTGATTTCCCCTGGCTGCTCCTGATCTTGCCGACTCCCCTGATCGTGTGGTGGTTGTTGCCCCCGCATCGTGAAACGTCCGCTTCGATCCGCCTCCCGTTTTTCAACGAGGTCGCGCGCGCTGCCGGCGTGGAGCCCACCGAGGGCTCCGTCGTGCCGAAGAGGTCCTGGATGCAGGTCGCGGTCGATCTGATCGCCTGGTGCCTCATCGTTCTCGCTCTGGCTCGGCCGCAATATGTCGAACCACCGGTCGTGAAGACCGAACCGCAGCGAGACATCCTGCTCGCGCTCGATCTCTCGCAATCGATGGATACGCGCGATTTCGCCGCGCCCGACGGTACGTCAAAGGCGCGCGTTGAGGCAGTTCGAACCGTTGTTTCCGATTTCGTATCCAGACGACCCGGGGATCGCCTGGGGTTGATCGCCTTCGGAGACGCGCCGTATCCCCTTGCTCCCTTCACGATGGACCACGCCCTTGTCAAAAACCTCGTGGAAAGCCTTTTGCCCGGCATGGCCGGTCCGCGCACGGCAATGGGGGATTCGCTTGGGCTTGCCATCCGAATGTTTGAGAAGACAACGGTGCCGCAAAAGGTCCTGATACTACTGACCGACGGGAACGATACAGCCAGCAAGATGCCGCCTCTGAAAGCTGCAGGCATCGCCAAAAGCAAGCAGATTGTCATCCACACGGTCGGTATTGGCGACCCTGCGGCGACGGGGGAGGACAAACTCGACACCGCGTCGCTCGAGAAGATCGCCACTGATACTGGAGGCCGCTACTTCTTTGGGGGTGATCAAAGCCAGCTTCAGGAGATTTACGACGAGCTTGATCGCATCACGCCTGAGGACCAAAAGCAGCTTTCCTGGCGTCCCCGAACCGAGCTGTTCTTCTGGCCGCTGGGCGGAGCGATCGTCACGATGCTCGCCTGGTATGGTCTAACCGGATTGTATAGCCTTGTTCGCAGGAGATTGCCGGCATGATCTCCGATTTTCATTTCCTTCGCCCTCTGTGGCTGCTCGCTCTTCTGGCGGCGCCGGCAATCGTCTGGATGGCATCCCGTTCAGGCGATATTCGCAATCGCTGGAAGGGCATGATCGCGCCGCACCTCCTCGACAGCCTCGTGATCGAGCCCGACGGGCGACGTCGGTATATGCCAGCCTGGATGTTGGCCGGCGTGATTTCGATAGCGGTGCTCGGTGCTGCCGGACCGACCTGGAAACGCGAAGCCCCTCCCTTTGTCGCCGACACGGCTTCCCTGGTCATTGCCATTGATCTTTCGCCGACGATGGACGCCATCGACGTCTCCCCCAGCAGGCTTGAACGGGTCAAGCTGAAGATCCACGACATTCTGGCTGGCCGGAATGGCGCACGAACTGCTGTCGTCGCCTACGCGGGTACGGCGCATCTGGTGGTCCCTCTGACCGATGACACCGATCTCATCGAGACCTATACCGATGCGCTCGCCACAGACATTATGCCAAAGCCCGGTAGGAATACCCCTGCGGCCCTGAAACTCGCCGATGGGCTGCTTCAGCGGGATGGAGCTCCCGGAACGATCCTCCTTATAACCGATGGCGTCGAGGCGGGATCGACAGTCGCGTCCGACGGGCTGCATAGCGCAATTGTCGTTCTCGGTGTCGGCACCCCGGAGGGTGGCGTCGTCAAGCGCTCCGACGGTAGCTTCGTCAATGACGCAGGTGGCGCTCGGATCAATGCCGAGCTGGATGTGGAAGCTCTGAAGAAGTTCGCGAATGACGCTGGAGCGGATGTCGCGACGATGACGGACGATGACACCGACATCAGGTGGGTCGGGCAGCGCGTAAGGACGAATTTCGCTCAACAAACGACATCACAGGGAGATCGCTGGCACGACGTCGGATGGTGGTTCATCGCACCGGCGGCGGCGCTATCAGCGCTTTCGTTTCGGCGAGGCTGGTTGGTCAAGTTTGCAGTGATCGGGCTCTGCTTTCAACTACTCCAACCTTCGTCCGCGGGAGCAGCCGGGTTCATGGACCTTTGGTTGACGCCGGATCAGCAGGGCCGTCTCGCCTATGAGCGAGGAGACTATGCATCGGCCTCCGCGCACTTCCGCGATCCCATGTGGAAGGGGACGGCGCTCTATCGTGCCGGTCACTATCAGGAGGCCATCGATGCGTTTGCGTCGATCGACAGCGCGGACAGCTGGTACAATCAGGGAAACGCGTTCTTCCATCTGGGCGATCTGGAAGAGGCGGTTTCGGCCTTCCAAAAGGCCTTGGAAAAGCGGAATCACTGGTCCGACGCGCAAGGAAACCTGGCACTCGCGCAGCAACTTCTGAAAATACAGAAAGACAAGGAGCAAGAGCAGCAGCAGGATCCGAACGAAAAGCCCGACAGCGTTCAATTCGATAAGAAAGCCGACAAGGGCAAGGCAGGCGAGGTCCAGGTCGTAGAACAGACGTCCGAGATGTGGATGAAGAACATTCAGGTGAGCCCCGCCGATCTCATGGCGCGAAAATTTGCCATCGAGGCGGGTGAGACCAAGCCATGATGAAGTTTCTGCCGGGTGTCTTCCTTTTGCTTTTACCGGCCCTAGCCTGGGGAGCGGAACCCTTCGCGCGTGCCACGGTGGAAGACAACGGCAACATAGTGCCCGGGCAGCAGGTGCGAGTTGATGTCGATGTGTTCGCGCCTGATTTCTTTACCTCGCCTCCGCAGTTTCCTCTTTTTGATGTTCCAGACGCTCTTGTCACTCTTCCAGAAGAGCGGACGCAGAACATCAGTGAAACCATCGACGGCGTTCAATATTCCGGAATTCGGAAATCCTATGCCGTCGTGCCGCAGGCGCCGGGAAAGTTTGTTCTGCCTGAAATCGACATCGGGCTGGGCTATTCGGTCGATGGAAAGCCGACAAGGGCAACGGTGAAAATGCCTTCGGTTTCGTTCAACGCCGGGGAGGCATCCGCGGCCGCTGGGCAAAGGGTTGTCTTCGCAGCCAGCGATCTCACGATCGAACAGGTTTTCGACCCGAGCGCCCCGTCGCTCAAGGTCGGCGATGCTCTCGTCAGAACAATCACGGTGACGGTGGAAAACACGCAAGCCATGATGATACCCCCGGTTGGGGTCGGGGCCGTTTCGGGGCTGCATCAATACGAGAAGCAACCGAAGATCGAAGAAGGCATCCCCGTCGGGCGCGAGACGGCAAGCCGCCGAACCGAAACATATGTGTATACCGCGGACAGGGAAGGGTCGTTTACAATCCCTGCGGTTTCCTATGGTTGGTTCGATGTCGCGCGTCATGAGCAGACATCCGCTTCGCTGCCGTCGGTAACGGTTGCCGTCTCTCCCGCCGTCGCCATTACCCCGATCAAGCCTGTACTGGATGACGTACGACGCCAGGCGCCCCACGTCATCAGACAGAAAGTCACCCTGGCTATCTTGGGGCTGTTGGCGGCGATGGGAGTGTTGTGGGCTGGCTTACGCTTTTGGCCGGTGATCAACAGTCTGCTGCAGAACGCACGCCTGAAACACCAGGCATCGCACGGCTACCGCTTGAAGTGGCTCCGCCAACTCATCCGCTCGGGGAGCGAACAAGAGATCTATAATGGTCTCCAAACCTGGAGCCGAAGTCTGGGGAATGGGACGCTGGAGGAATGGGTTCGTTTCGGCCCCACCGACCTACAGCGCCAGGTCGACATTCTTTCTCAAAAGCTGTTCCGATCCGGGCGTGCTGAAATCGACAGGGAGCGATTGGCCGCAGTCGTTGACTACCGCCGACCAGCGCGCCTGGACGCGTCCCCCGTGCTTCCGCCGCTCAATCCCTGATCGGAAGCCATAGATGTTCGCCTTTGGTGGAGACCGTCCACTGGCGACGATATCGGGGAATGCGAGCCCCTGGTGACCTGCTGGCCGCGGTGGTGGGCATGCGCCAACACCTAAGAGGAAGCCGTTTCAAGCTCGTAGAGCTGGTCCATGCTCAATGTCGCGATCTTGGCAAAGGAGGTCTGGTTCTTGACGCGGCCATCTTGAAGTATGACGACTTCGTCGCAGAACGAGATGGTGCTGCGATGATGGCTGATGACGATTGTCGTGCGCCGACCGGCTCTTGATTTCAAGGTTTCGACAATCGCTGCCTCCGACAGTCCGTCCATGGCATTCGTGGCCTCGTCCAGAATGAGGATTTCCGGATCGCGCACCAGGGCTCTTGCCAGCGCGATGCGCTGTCGCTGTCCCGCCGAAACGGTAGCTCCCCGGTAGCCGACGACGGTCTCATATCCATCTGGCAGCTTCTCGATGAATTCGTGCGCTTCAGCAAGTCTGGCTGCGTTCTTGACCTCTTCAAGCGAAGCGCTGTGGCCATAGGTGATATTTTCGAGAATGGTGCCGTCAATCAGCTCGAGATCCTGGCTGGCGAGCGAAATTTGTCTGCGCCACTGCATCGGATCGATTTGATTGAGTGGGGTGCCGTCGACCAGAATGTTTCCTCCGTCAGGCTCGACAAATCGACATAGGAGATTGACGATCGTCGTTTTTCCGGCGCCGGACCGTCCAATTATGGCGGTTGAACGACCTTTGGGAAGATCGAAGGTCGCAGCGCGCAGCACGACGGGTCGCGAGCCGGAGCCCGAATACTTGAACGTCACGCCATCGAATTTGATCTGCTGACGGATGGCCTGAACCGGAGCATCGCCTGCCGGTGGGTTCGGCTTGTCGGACGGATCCAGTAACCATCTGACCTCTTCCAGGGACCCGCTCCAGCCTTGCACGGCGCTCCATGCCATTTGCAGCGCACGGACATGCGGCTGCAGCCTATAAAGCAAGACAACGAAGGCCACGATAACAGGAAAGCTTATACCCCAAAGCCAGGCGCTGACGACGACAGTCAAAAAGAGAGCCGAATGCAGCACCTCCGTCAGTGGCGGCAATGCCGCCTGGCGGGATTGGAGATCGAAGCCAGCCTCTCTGACCGCATCCGAAGAGGTATCGAAGACTGCTTTCTCGCGCTGTTCCTGTCCGAAGGCGCGGATAAGCCGCCCGGCGTGAACGAGATGAAGCATCTTGGCGGCAAGTTCACCGTTGAACGACGTGACTTTGCGGCTCGGGGCTCTGAGGCTGGCTGAGAGAAGCGCGTGCAGGGCCTGGATCACCACCAGCCCAAGTGCAACGCCAAGCGTCATCTGCCATGAAAGAAGCAGGAGAAAGGCGAGCAGAATGACCACAGCCGATGCGTTTACGATCGCTGCAAGTGTGGTCTGGATTGCGTCCGAAGCACGCCAGGACTCGTTTGATATGATGTTGAGCAGTCGCCCCGGACTTTGCTGGAGGAAGAATGAGTATCCAACCGTCAAAAGCTGGCGGGCAAGAGAGCTTCGCATGGCATGGCCGGCCCTGCCGTAGATCAAATTGGTGAGCACGGCGTTGGCGAAGGCGAGCACATTCTTCAGGGTGATCAATCCGAGGATTGCGGCGGCAATCACAATCAGCCTTGCCCGGTCATCCAACCCGGCACCGACTTGCTGAAAGACCGCTGAGAGCCCCGCCATTCCCGAGGGTTCCGCCCCGCCGGCGATAATGCTGAGCATTGGGATGATGAGACCGATGCCCGTACCTTCGAGAACGGCGGTGCTTAGTCCCAATATGACGACGACCACCAGCAGACCAACCTGCCGGTCGAGTGCCTGACGCAATAGCCGAAAGCTCAACTTGGCGAACTCTAGCATGGCTGTGACCCCGGCAAGTGATGAACGCGTGCGCGCGGGAATTCGCGATACTTTCCGGCCATCATGCTAGCCCCTGAAGCGGCTGTACGGACTTGGCGGGCACCGATTGATAGTATCGCGTCATGAGATCCATGCGCCGGGTTGCACCGTCCGAGAAACGGCACAGCCACGGTGCATAAGCGGCGGAAAGAAGGCCGTATCGCTCTCGACGCCGGATGAGCCGCCACTTTCCCGTCTGCGTGAGAAAGGCGTGTGTCAGCTCCGGGCGCTGCTCATCGATAATGAGCTGATAGAGGAAATAGAAGAAGCACAAGGTTCCATGCGCATAACTCGAGGACGCGCGGCCCTCCTGCTCGGCGATTTTTCTTTCGATCGTGAGTATGCAATCCGCAGCGCGGCGCACGGTGTCATGGGTGACGGCAGCACCAATATCGTGAAGGGCGCCGGGATCGTCGCAGAGAGACTGTCGTTCAAGGTTCTCGGCCACGATCTTCAAGTGGGTTCGCCGCATTTGCCGCTTGTGCCTGCTTGAGACGCTGTCGCTATGAATGCGATAGGCGACCAGGCTCTCATCGATCATCGCTGCTGGAAATTGTCGTGCGATGCGTCCGAAGAGATCGAAATCCTCGGCATGGACATAGCCTGCATCGTACACCAGCATGTCTTCGGGAATGACATTGCGGTTGTACATCACTGTCGAATGCAGGAAGATGGTAAAAAACATCGACAAGATGTGCCAATCGCCAGTCTGATAGATTGGATTTGGCCTGCCGCGGACCACCCGGTTGCCGAGAAGCTGATCGATGCCGGTGCCGCTGATGGCGAGCTGAGGCTGTCGGGCAAAGAGCGCGACCTGACACGAGAAGCGCGACGGGTAGGAAATATCGTCCGCATCCATTCTGGCGATGAGATCGCCTTTCGCCAAGGTGATTCCCTCGTTCAGCGTCGTAATCAGCCCACGATTTTCCCGTGAGACGATCCGGATGCGATTGTCGGCGTTTTGATATCGTTGGAGGACCTCCAGCGAGCCATCGGTCGATCCGTCGTCAAGAGCGATGACCTCGAAGCGGGTGTAGTCCTGGCGCAGAATGCTTTCGAGTGCGGCGGCAACATGGGGTTCACCGTTATAGACCGGCAGCACGACGGAGATCAGTGGATCAGACATCCTTCAGCTCCCGCGTTCATCAGGGTTGGCGTAGCTCGGGCGATAGGCCGAAGCCTCATACCCCCGCTCGCCGGCAATGCTCGGCCGGGACGACGGCGTGCTCGGCCTCGCGGAGCTGACGTAGGGGAAATAGCGCTTGAGCTGGTTGAGCGGCCTCTCGAATGCCAGCCAGGAAATCGAAGCCAGCATCAATGTCGCTGCGGTCGCGACCACAAAACGACCGGGCCCCTGCTCTGAGACATTGACCGGGATCCAGGACTGAGCCTTGACGACCAGCGACAGCACAACTGGATGAAATAGGTAAACCCCGTAACTCATACGTCCGATCGCGGTACTCGTCGGTCGTTCCAGCATTCGGCCGAATGCGCCCTGCATGCCCGATGAGCAGCATCCGACCAGCATGACGAGGGGTATGAGGGGAAACACCTCTCCGCCGATCCATGTCACCCATTCCAGGGGCGGTGTCATAGACACCGACTTCAACCATAGGAACGTGATCGAGGCTATGGTTAAGGGCACGACACTTAGCCCAATCCATCTGGGCCCAATCCATAGGGGCCAAGCCTCGGTTTTCCTGCGGTAGACGGCAAGGAGAGCGCCGGACACCAGCGCATCGACGGACGCCGGAGGAAGGAGGTCTCGCGCCAGGGATGGTGTGCCCGTAAATGGCCAATAGAGGCGATAGGCCAGCGAGAATGCTATGACGGCGACGCAAACAGGCGCAATCAGCCGGCGCGGAGCCAGCAGGATCACCAGAGGCCAGGCGATATAGAACTGTTCCTCGATGCTCAAGCTCCAGGCGTGACACAACACCCAGGGCGTCCATTCGTTTCGAAGCGCATACCAGAAGTTCGACAGATACAGCGCGTGCCACTTGAGGCTGCCCCGGGCGCCCTCAAGGTTGACAAACCATATGAAGCCCAACATCGCGAAGTAAGGAGGAAATATGCGCAGTGCGCGGCGAATGTAGAATGCCTTCAGCGCCGCACTCGGCTGGTAGTCGGCAAAGGAACGTGCGTCCAGCAGGAGCCGGGTTATCAGAAAGCCGCTGAGGACGAAGAACAGACGTACGCCGAGATGGCCCAGGACTGATCCATTGACCGCAAAGAAATGGTGATAGAGGACCATTGTGACTGCGAGAGTCCGAAGTCCGTCCAGTTGCCGGTCGCGAGACATGAATCTCCTTGGCCGATCGGGACTCGCTCCTTGTGAGAGCCTTCCTCGATGGCATTCTTGCAGCTCGCATTGCTGCTGATTGTGCCGTCCCGGACGAGACGAACTGAAGTATCGACGCAGGCGCGAAAATTCTGGCGGAATCGGGCCAAACTGTGACCCTGGCGTGTGATCAGACTTTGGTCCGATGCCTGCGCGACAAGGTTTGCGTCGATCTCGGGGCTTCGCGTGTCGGCACTGATCCTCCAATTCTGCAGCCCAGATCGGGTTCCAAAAACCGCTCGTGGGCACCCGGAACATAACGGCTTGTCGATTGCCAGCTGACATCAGACGAGCCGCTGGCCCAGATGCACGAAAGCTATTTGGTGCTCGCTACGAGCGCGTGAATTGCGCTCTCATTGCGGGGAGGGGAGAGGTCGTCGGGCCCTCATCGAGGCGCGATGTTGCAAACCAAAGTCGAGGCTATTTCTGCATGACCCTTTGCCGAAATTGAATTGGTCAGCGGGCGCAAGTTCGCGTCAATGTGCCGGCCTGGGCCAAACAGTCGAAATGAGGGTTGCATGAGCAGGATCGTCTTTGTTCACGGGTCTTTCGTCCCCGAGGAGGAGGCGCGAATCAGTCTTTTCGATCGCGGCTTCCTGTTCGGCGACGCGGTCTACGAGGTCACGGCCGTGATCGATGGCCGGATGATTGACAACGATCTGCATCTGGCTCGGTTCGCCCGTTCTCTGAAGGAGATGAACATTCCTCTGGCCTTGTCTCTGGATCGCATCGTCTCGATCCAGTTGGAGCTGATCGAACGCAATGCCCTGCAGCACGGCACCGTCTATCTTCAGGTTTCGCGAGGCGAGGCCGATCGTGACTTTCTATACAGCGACAAGATGGAGCCGAAGCTGATCGGCTTCACCCAGGCGAAGCGGCTTACGGGAACCGCGGCGCAGCGCGACGGAATCTCCGTCGACCTGGCTCCGGATCAGCGCTGGCAGAGGCGGGACATCAAGACGGCAATGCTGCTCGCACAGGTCATGGCCAAACAGGCTGCACGCGCGGGAGGCTACGACGATGTCTGGTTGGTCGAGGACGGGCTGGTGACGGAAGGCGCGTCTTCAACTGCGCATATCATCACCGCGGATCGACGAATCCTCACCCGTCCCGCTTCCCGTGCCACGCTGCCGGGCTGTACGCAGCGCGCCGTTGCACGTTTATGTGCCGAACAGGGATTGCTCTTCGAAGAGCGTGCCTTTACGCCCGACGAAGCACAGGGCGCCGCCGAGGCGTTCCAGACCTCGGCCTCGAGTCTGGTCATGCCGGTCGTGCGCATTGCCGACAAGTCGATCGGCGACGGCAAGCCTGGCCCGATGACGCGTCACCTCCAGACGCTCTATCTGAAGGCGGCTGGCGTTCAGGCATAGACAAGAGAACAGAGATGAAAACAGCGCGGGAACTCGGACTGATATTTGAGGGAGTAATGGCTCCCGGACCGGAAAACGCCATTACCGATGTGCCTGGCGTGGCGGTTGGGCACCGCTCGCTTCGCGCCGAAGGCATCCATACGGGCGTAACCGCCATTGTTCCTCATCCAGGCGACATCTTTCGCAGGAAGCCGCGTGCGGCGGTCGAGGTGATAAACGGCTTCGGCAAGTCGGCGGGACTGATGCAGGTCGCCGAACTCGGCACGATCGAGACACCGATTCTCCTGACCAATACGTTTGGTGTGGCCGCCTGCACCGAAGCGCTGATTCGCCGTGCGATCGCGGCAAATCCGGCCATCGGGCGCAAGACCTCAACGGTCAACGGCCTCGTCTTCGAATGCAATGACGGTAGCATCAGTGACATCCAGGCCATGGCGGTAACGCCCGCCGACGCCTGCGCGGCGCTTGACGATGCACGGACGGGTGAGGTCGAGCAGGGTGCGGTCGGAGCCGGATCCGGCATGACGGCGTTCGGCTTCAAGGCTGGCATTGG
Organism: Rhizobium sp. 01T417; assembly: GCF_056398905.1. NCBI lineage: Bacteria > Pseudomonadati > Pseudomonadota > Alphaproteobacteria > Hyphomicrobiales > Rhizobiaceae > Rhizobium > Rhizobium sp. 01T417. The sequence goes on from NZ_JBFTQH010000011.1 coordinate 85,978, forward strand.
TACCGCGTCGCGGCGACTGCGGATTGCGAAGCGTGATTTCACCTTGGGAGCACTGGTTCTTGCCAATTTCGGCGCTGCCGGCGATCTCATTCTGCCCGATGGTCGCCGTCCGGATCCTCGCCGTCCAGCCAGCCCGGAGCGGGGCTCCGTCATCGTAGTCATGGCGACGGATTTGCCGCTCGGCGATCGCCAGCTGCAGCGCGTCGCCAAACGCGGCGGTGCGGGGCTGGCGCGACTCGGTGCTTTCTGGGGCAATGGTAGCGGCGATATCTGCCTGTGCTTCACCACCGCCGATCCGGTCGATCATGAACCGGCGTCACCCATTACGGCCCAGGACCGGCTTTCCGACGCGTTCATCGACACCGCATTCCGCGCTGCCGCTGAAACCACACAGGAGGCGGTACTGAACGCGCTCTGCATGGCGCCTGCAACGCCCGGCCGCAACGGCCGCCTTTATCCCGCCCTTGCCGACTGGCTACAGGAGAACCCGCTGCAATGAAAGTTTTCATCTCTGCCGATATCGAAGGTACCGCAGGTATCGTTCATTGGGACGAGGCCGAGCGCACGCATGCCGACTGGAACGAGTTCCGCGCACTGATGACTGCCGAGGTCGTTGCTGCCTGCGACGGGGCTCGCGCTGCGGGAGCGACCGAGGTCGTGATCAAGGATGCCCATGACAGCGGGCGCAACCTGATCCTCGAGCGGTTGCCAGACTATGTCCGGATCGTGCGTGGCTGGTCGGGGCATCCCGATGCAATGATGTTCGGTCTCGATGCCGGTTTTGCGGCGGCGATCTACACCGGCTACCATTCCAAGGCAGGCAGCGAGGCCAATCCGCTCGCTCACACGTCCAACCTGCGCATATCGCGCCTGCTTCTGAACGGTGAGGTGGCTTCCGAATTCACCGTGAACGCCCTCTGCGCGGCGGGATATGGGGTGCCTTCCGTCTTCCTGTCTGGCGACGCGGCCATGTGCGCGGAAGCGGGCGCGATGGTGCCCGGTATGTCCACGGTGGCGACACTTGAGGGTAAAGGCCGTGCCTCCATGTCGGTCTCGCCCGCTTGGTCGCGCCGGCTTATCCGCGAGGGTGTGGCGTCCGCGCTGTCGGCGGATTTCAGCCAGACGCTCCCCGACCGGGCCGAGCGCTACGAAGTGGTGATCGAGTTCAACAATCCGACCGACGCCTATCGTGCTGGCTGGTACCCGGGCGCACGAGCCCATGGTCCACGCGCCGTTGCTTTCGTCAATGCGGATTTTGCAGAAATCCTGCGTGCACTCGTTTTCATGAAGGTCTGAACCTGTCGTTTCGTGAGCCGGTCGTCAGGCCGGCTCGCGCTCCAGCAATTGCCCGGACATGCGCCAGAGTTCGTCGACCTTGCGATTGCGGCTCGCCGCGTGGCGGTAGAGTCGGATTTCGAGATCGAGATTCCACCCCTCGTCGTTCGAGGCGGGCACGAGGCGCCCTGACTCCATCTCGTCGCGTGCGAGGCTTTCAGGCAGCCAGCAGACGCCCGCTCCCGCAAGCGCCATGTTCATCAAACCGGCACTGATCGTATTCTCATGTGTCGTCCGGCGACGAAATGGCGGGCGGCGAAGCAGAAGACGCGAGAGAGCTACGCCGAAGAACGAATTGAAGCCGTAGCTGAGATAGGGGATTGCCAGCCGCTGCTGCTCGACGGCCCGATCCAGCAAATTTCTTCCGGCTTGCGATTGGCCGGCTACGACGACGTTCGGCGCCACCAGAGGGATCAGCCGGTCGTGGGCGACGGTCAGCCACGCGAATTTGCCGCGGTCGAGATGGAATGGCACCTCCGGATGGGCATAGGTCAGGAAGAAATCGGCCTCGTCGCCAACGAGCGCATCCAGGTTCGCCTCGATGCCACCTCGGTCCGGTATCAGCGAGGTGTTGAACGCTCCCCCTGCTTTCTCCAACGCCCGTAACCATTGCGGAAAGAATGTAACCGTCAGCGTGTGCAGTGCCGCGAAGCGAATGAGGCCGGGTTCATGTGACGGACGCAGGGCCTCTCGCGCCGCATAGCATGACCGGATCGTTTCCTGTGCGACGGGCAGGAAATTCCGGCCGGCCGGCGTCAACTCGGCAGGCATCGCCGCGCGGCTGATCAAGGTCGCGCCCAGCCATCCCTCGAGCTGCTTGATTCGGCGGCTGAAGGCCGGTTGTGTCACGTTGCGCAGTTCAGCCGCTCTCGAGAAACTGGAGGTGTCCGCAAGGGTCACGAAGTCCTCCAGCCATTTGATTTCCATTCCATTCTCCTCCCCAATGCTCCTCGCCCAATCCAGCATAAGTCATTCATCTTGAATAGATATGCCAAATTCGCATGAGGTTGTGCCAAAACCGAATTGGCCAAGCCTGCCACAAGCTTTCACCTTGTCACACGACAGAAATTCATGGACGGCGCGAGCGCTTCGCATCGCCTGTCCTTAATGCCGGGTTCGTCCGGGTCGTGACAACGGAGCAGTCAATGGCAGTCAGAATTGAAGCCGATCTCATCCTTCACAACGGCCGCATATGGTGCGGTCGCGAGGAAGGATCCTGCGAGGCGGTGGCCGTCTGGCAGGGAAAGGTTCTCGCAACCGGCAGCAGTGCAGAAATGCTGAGCCTTAGGGGATCGCGCACCGAGGTCATCGATCTGGACGGCCGTTTTGCCAGCCCCGGGCTGATCGACAACCATCTGCACCTGATTTCGACCGGCATCGTCATGGGCTGGGTGGACGCGACGCCTGCCGCGGCCCCCACCCACGCCGCGCTGATGCGTCAGATCGCCGAACGCGCGGCGGTGACGCCGAAGGGCGAGTGGGTTCGCGCACGTGGCTATGATCAGGTCAAGCTCGATACGGGCCGGCATCCGACACGCGCGGACCTTGATCTCGCTGCGCCGGATCATCCGGTACTGGTGACGCGGGCGTGCGGCCATGTGGCGATCGCCAATTCGAGAGCTTTGATGCTGGCAGGCGTGACCGAGGCGACACCGGTGCCGGATGGCGGCGTCATCGGCCTGACGGACGGCAAACTGAACGGCCTTCTGGCGGAGAACGCCATGAACCTCGTCAAGGCCGTGATCCCGTCTGCCACGACTGCCGAACTGATCGATGGGATCGAGCGCGCCGGTCAATATCTCTTGTCCCTCGGCATCACGAGTTGCATGGACGCCGCCGTCGGGCAGCTTTCCGGCTTTGCGGAAATTCAGGCCTATGAAATGGCCAAGATCGCGGGTCGCTTGCCCGTGCGCGTCTGGCTGACCCTTCTTGGTGATCCCGGCGTGTCGATCGTCGAGGATTGCTGGCGCGCGGGCCTCATCTCCGGCGCCGGCGACGACATGCTGCGCGTTGGCGCGGTGAAAATATTCCTTGATGGATCGGCCGGTGGACGCACGGCGTGGATGACGAAGCCTTACAAGGACGAGCCGGAAAACCTCGGCGTGCAGATGCTGCCCGACGCAGTCGTCGAGGAGATCGTGCAGTCCTGTCATGACCGGGGCTACCAAATGGCTTGCCATGCAATCGGCGACGGCGCCATCGAGCAGTTGATCACGGCCTATGAGAAGGCGCTTGCCGCCAATCCTGATCCGGATCGCCGCCACCGTGTGGAGCATTGCGGCTATCCGTCTCCGGAGCAAAACGCCCGCATGAAGGCGGCGGGCATTCTGCCGGCGCCGCAGATGGCCTTCATTCACGATTTCGGCGACAGCTATATCTCCGTCCTCGGCGAGGAGCGCGGCGTCAAATCCTACCCGATCGGCACGTGGGCGCGCATGGGGCTCAAACCCTCCACCGGCTCCGACTCACCGGTCTGCTCGCCCAATCCTTTCCCCGACCTCTACGCGATGATCACCCGCCAGACCGGCAAGGGCACCGTCATGGATGCCTCCGAGAAGCTTGGTCGCGAGGAGGCGCTCCAGGCCTACACGGAATACGGTGCCCATTCGCAGAAGGCTGAAAACGTGAAGGGGCGGCTGGTCGCTGGTCAGTGGGCTGACATCGCGGTCTTCGACAATGATCTTCTCACCGCATCGCCCGAGGCGATCCTGTCGGATACGCGCTGCCTGCTGACGCTGCTGGCGGGCCGCGTTGTGCACGACGCGCGAGGCTGAGCCACTCAAAAAAATAACTGACACGATGCCGAAAAGGGAACCCGGCACAAAGAGGGAGAACGAAATGCTGAAGAGACTTTCAATCGCTGCGATGCTCAGCCTGGGCGTCGCGACCATGGCGTTTGCGGAGGGCGAGCGTCATGGCGGTACACTTGTATTCACCGCGCCTTATGGCTCCAGTTTCGCGACGCTGGATGTTCAGTCGAGCCCCAACACGCAGGAAGAATTCATCACCCAGGCCATTCACCGGGCGCTGTACAGCTGGGACTCGATCAACAACAAGCCGGTTCTGGAATTGGCGACCTCGGCTGATGTCTCCGAGGACGGGACGACCTACACCTATCATCTGCGCGACAACGCCGTCTTTCACAATGGCAAGCCGCTGACGGCCGATGACATCATCTACAGCTACAAGCGCATCGGCAATCCGAAGAACGCGTTCCCCGGTGCCAGCTATATCGCCATCATCAAGGGCGCCGACGACTATATCGCCGGCAAGGCGCAAGACATCAGCGGCCTGAAGAAGATCGATGATCACACGCTGCAGGTGACCTATACCGGGCCAATCAATCCCGGCTTTTCGTTGATGCAGAACACGACGGTGATCTATCCCTCGAACGTCGCGGACGAGTCGACTTTCGGCAAAGATCCGATCGGTCTCGGCGCCTTCGCCTTCAAGGAATACACGCCTGGCTCGCAGGTCGTCGTGGAGAAGTTCGACAAGTACTACGAGAAGGGCAAGCCCTATCTCGACCGTGTGAAGATCGTGCTGATGGGTGAGGATTCCGCCCGCGACGTGGCCTTCCGCAACAAGGAAATCGACGTGTCGATCCTTGGGCCCACCCAGTATCAAGCTTACCAGGGTGAGGATGCCCTGAAGGACCATCTGCTGGAGGTCGCCGAGGTCTACACCCGCAACATCGGCTTCAATCCGGCCTTCGAGCCGTTCAAGGACAAGCGGGTGCGTCAGGCCATCAACTACGCAATCAACACGCCGCTGATCGTCGAACGCCTGGTCAAGAACAAGGCCTATCCCGCTTCCGGCTGGCTGCCGCTCTCCTCGCCGGCGTTCGACAAGGATAAGCCTGCCTATGCCTACGACCCGGAAAAAGCCAAGGCGCTTCTCGCAGAAGCCGGTTATGCCAAAGGCTTCTCCTTCGAAGTGACCGCCAGCCCGAACGAAAGCTGGGGCGTGCCGATCGTCGAAGCCGTCCTGCCGATGCTGCAGAAGGTCGGCATCACGGTGAAGCCGAAGCCGGTTGAAAGCTCGGCACTCGGCGACGCAGTGACGTCGAACAATTTCCAGGCCTTCATCTGGTCGAACCTCTCCGGCCCGGATCCGCTGCAGGCGCTTCGCTGCTACTACTCCAAGACGCCGCAGTCGGCCTGCAACTACGAGAGCTTCTCGAACGCCGATTTCGACAAACTCTACGAGGCAGCGCAGCAGGAACGCGACCCGGCCAAGCAGAACGAACTGCTACGCCAGGCGAACAACCTGATCCAGGACGAAGCACCGATCTGGTTCTTCAACTACAACAAGGCGGTGATGGCATACCAGCCGTGGATCCACGGGCTTGTTCCGAATGCGACGGAACTGGCCATCCAGCCTTACGATGAAATCTGGATCGACGACACGGCGCCGGACTCGCGCAGCTAATCCGGGAGTTCATGCCGGTGGCCGCGGGATTTCCCGCGGCCACTCGAATTCGCATTGCCGCGCGCCTCCCTAAAGGGCGACCAAAACGGGTTTGTTCATGCTTCGCTTCACTCTGCGCCGCGTCCTGCAGATCGTGCCGACGGTGATCGTCGTGGCGTTGTTGATCTTCGTCATCTTCAGCGTTGTGCCGGGCAGCTTTGCCACCAGCCTTCTTGCCGACGGCAAGCGCACCGCTGACCCACAGCTGATTGCCCACCTCAACCAGGAATTCGGCCTCGACAAGCCGCTGACGGAGCGGTTCGTGAAATACGTCACCGACCTTGCGCGGCTCGACCTCGGGACCAGCTTTCGAAGTCGCCAGCCGGTGCTCGATCTGATCGGCGACCGCATGTGGGCTTCGCTGGAACTAGCGCTCGCCGCCATGGCGTTCGCGGTCGTGGTCGGCGTGCCGCTCGGCTTTCTCGCCGCTCTCCGTCCCGGATCGATTCTCGACACGACGACGATGATCGGCGCGGTCTCGGGTCTTTCCATGCCCCAGTTCTGGCTCGGGCTCCTGATGATGTACGTCTTTGCGCTTCATCTGAACTGGCTGCCGAGCTTCGGCTATGGCGACGGATCGTTCCGTAACCTGATCCTGCCCGCCGTCACGCTCGGCGTTACGCCGCTGGCGCTTCTGGCACGCACCACGCGGGCAGGGGTTCTCGACGTGCTGAACGCCGATTTCATTCGCACCGCGCATTCGAAGGGTATGAGCGAAGCCAAGGTCGTGCGCTGGCACGTGATGCGCAACGCTCTCGTACTGATCGTGACAACAGTCGGCCTGCAATTCGGTTCGCTGATCGGGCAGGCCGTGGTGATCGAGAAACTTTTCGCCTGGCCTGGCATCGGCTCGCTCCTGGTGGACAGCGTGGCGATCCGCGACATTCCCGCGGTGCAGGGGACAATCCTGGTCATCGTCCTCTGGTTCCTCGTCATCAACACCCTTGTCGACCTGATCTACGCGGCGATCGACCCGCGCATCAAGCAGGGGTGAGGCGATGCGCTTTGGTTTCAATTTCATCCTCGGCGCGCTTCTCACGGTGCTCGTCATCCTCGCCGGCATCTTTGCTCCCTGGATCGCGCCGTTTGATCCGGTGTTGAATGCCGATCTGATGAATGCCGAATTGCCGCCCGATGCCACATTCTGGTTTGGTACGGACGCTCAGGGCCGCGACGTCTTTACCCGCATCCTCTTTGGTGCGCAGATTTCGCTGACCGTCGGGATCGTCTCGCAGGTCATCAACTCCATCATCGGCTGCACGCTCGGCATGACTGCCGGCTACTGGGGCGGCTGGTGGGACGATCTCGTAAACGGTCTCACAAACGTCATGCTTGCCATCCCCTCCTTGATCTTCGCGCTGGCGGTCATGGCCGTACTTGGCCCGGGCCTGCCATCACTGCTGATTGCCCTGGGGCTCACGAACTGGAGCTGGACGTGCCGCATTGCGCGCTCCTCCACCCTGTCGCTGAAGTCTCAGGGATATGTGCAGGCTGCACAGACGCTTGGCTACGGCGATCTGCGCATCATGTTCACGCAGATCCTGCCCAACATGATGGGTCCGATCCTTGTCATGGCGACGCTGGGCATGGGCTCGGCGGTGCTTTCAGAGGCGGCTCTCTCCTTCCTCGGACTTGGCGTCCAGCCCCCCTTTCCAAGCTGGGGCTCGATGCTGACGGATGCGCGCCAGTTGATCCGGACCGCACCCTGGGTCGCGGTGTTTCCGGGGCTTGCCATCTTTCTCTCGGTGCTGGGCTTCAACCTTCTGGGCGATGGGCTGCGCGACAGGCTCGATCCGCATATGAGGACGCGCACGCCATGACTGCTCCGCTTCTCGACATCAAGGAACTCAAGCTCGATGTTTCGGCCGGGCGCTCTCTTCTTCCGATCCTCAAGGGCGTCTCGTTCCAGATCATGCCGGGTGAGGCCTATGGGCTCGTGGGCGAATCAGGTTCTGGTAAATCGGTGACGTCACTTGCCGTGATGGGTCTCCTGAAAAGGCCCTTGCGCGTTTCGGGCGGTGAGGTCGTCTTCAAGGGCCAGAACCTGCTCGCCCTGCCGAAGCGGGAGATGAGACGGCTGCGGGGAAACCGCGTCGCCATGATCTTCCAGGAGCCGATGACGGCGCTCAATCCGCTCGCCACGGTCGGGCGCCAGATCGCCGAGATGTTCGTCCTGCACCAGGGCAAGGACTGGGGCGAAGCGATGAAACTTGCCGTAGACGCGCTCGCAAGCGTGCGCGTGCCCAATCCGGACCGACGCGCTTCGAACTATCCGCACCAGATGTCGGGCGGCTTGCGCCAGCGCGTGATGATCGCCATGGCGCTCGCATGCAATCCCGACATCTTGATCGCGGATGAGCCGACAACGGCGTTGGACGTGACCGTTCAGGCCGAAGTGTTGCGGTTGATCAAGGAACTCTGCGCCGCGCGCGGCACCGCGGTCCTGTTCATCAGCCACGATCTCGGCGTGATCGCCAGTGTTTGCCAGCGGGTGGGAGTGATGTATGCCGGTTGCCTGGTGGAGGAGAACGATACCGCTCTGCTGTTTTCCGATCCGAGGCACGAGTACACGCGCGGGCTTCTCGGAGCGCTGCCGCGGCTGGGGAGCCGCAGCCTGCATGGACGCCAGCGCCTGGTAGACATCGACAGCATCATCGCCGATCGCTCGAAGTTGACCGAGACGCGGTTCATTGCGCCACGCCGCGACGAAGGAGGAAAGCCGTGACCGGGTCTTTGCTGCAAGTGGACGACCTGCATGTGCGCTTTCCGGTGTCTGGCGGAGGGCTTTTGGGAACCGGACGGCGGACGCTTTACGCCGTAAACGGCATCAGCTTCGAATTGGGCAAGGGTGAGTGTCTGTCGATCGTTGGCGAATCAGGCTGCGGCAAGTCCACGACGGCGCTGTCGATCCTCGGTCTGCAGGCGCCGACCTCAGGAACGATCCGCTACCGGGGTCAACCGCTGACCGGACCTGGTGCGCCGGGGCGCATGCAGCGCGCCAAGGCGGTGCAGATGGTGTTTCAGGATCCGTACGCCTCGCTGAATCCCCGCCAATCGATAAGGGCTTCGCTCGCCGCACCCTTGCGCCTTCATGGCATCAAATCGGCATCGGAGATTTCCGACAGGATCGAGGCAATGCTGATCAATGTCGGGTTGAAGCCGGAACAGGCCAGTCGCTACCCGCACGAGTTCTCGGGCGGGCAGCGCCAGCGCATCGGCATTGCTCGCGCACTCATCCTCGAGCCCGAGATCGTCGTATTGGACGAACCGGTGTCGGCCCTCGACGTCTCGATCCGAGCGCAGATCATCAATCTTCTTCTGGATCTGCAGGAAAAGCTCGGTCTTTCCTATTTGATGATCAGCCATGACCTAAGCGTGGTGGAGCACATGAGCGATCGTGTGCTGGTGATGTTCTTCGGCCAGGTCGTCGAGGAAGGTGGGTGGCAACAGATCTTCGAGACGCCGGCCCATCCCTATACGCGCCGCCTTATAGGGGCCATTCCCGATCCCAAAATCGCCATGAGCGGGCAGCCGAGGGCGAAGCGTTTCCATGATGCCCAGCTCCCGGCCGGACGCGGTTTCGGATCGGACGGGAGCCCGGCACCGGATGTCTTTGCCGCGCCGATCCCGTCGGAACTGGTCGAAATCGCCGACAATCACAGGGTGAGGCTGTCCGTCGCGGCTTGATTGGATTTCCTGGTTGATTTCCGGTAAAAGCGGCCCCGAATTGACGACTGTCTGATCGGGCTCGTTCTCGAGCGAGGCATCATGGCCTTATCGACGCATTGAGCAAGTTTGCGGATGTGCCATTCGCAATGCTGACGGACAGTACCTGCGAAGGGAATTCGCAGAGCGGGCCGAAGCTTCCGGACAACGAGAGTGGGCGAAGCTGCAAGTGCTTTTGCCTGATCACAGTTGACTATCGATGCATACTACCTTTTCGGTAGGCGGCAGCGCTATTCTGCGAAGTTCAACGCGATGCAACTTATTGTAACTTGTGCTGGCGTCACTCTTTTTTCAAAGGAAGCTAGCATGTCATCTCCCGATGATCGGAAGTTGCCCCTCAATACCGCGCGCAGGCATTTTCTAGGTGTGGCGGCTGCGGCCGGTGCACGTTTCGCAAGCGTCGCAACCATAGCAGCGGCAGTCTCATCGTCTCCTGCGCGTGCAATGGGCCGGCGCTGGGGGCGCGGTCACTCCGGTGGAGGCGGGAACGGCAATTCTGGTGGAAACGCTGGCGGTGGCGGCGGTGGCGGCGGCGCGCAGTGCTTCCTGCGCGGGACGTCGATCCTCACCGATCGTGGTGAAAAGCGTGTTGAGGATCTTCGCATCGGTGATCGCGTGGCGCTTGCGGACGGAGATGCCCGACGGATCAAGTGGGTCGGTCGCCAGGTGTTCAAGAAAAGTGGTGCACGCTGGCAGGAGGGTGTCGTGCCGATCCGGGTCCTGCGTCATGCGCTGGATGATTGCGCGCCACATTCTGATCTCTATCTATCGCCAGGCCATGCTCTGTTCCTGAATGGCGTTTTGATCCGGGTGCGTGATCTCGTGAACGGTACGACGATTGCGCCGATCCTTCCTGCCGACGACACGATGATCGAGTACTATGCGGTCTTGCTCGATACCCATGAGGTAGTTCTTGCCGAAGGCGCCGCGGCCGAGACGTTCCACATTTCAAGCGGCAATCACGAAAACTTCTCAAACTTTGCAGAGTACGAGCGCCTCTACGCCATTGAGGGCCGCACTGCAATGACGTCCTATGCCCCGGTTGCCGGCGAGGAAGGCGGTTGGAAGCATTTGAAATCGCTTTTGCTGCTTGGTGCGTCACGTTTGATTCCGATGCGTGACCCATACGAAGAGGCGTGCGAGAAGATCAACGCCCGCGCCAGGGAACTGTCGAGCTGATACCGCGCCGCTGGCGCGCCTGCGGCAAAGGGATAGCAAGATCGAGGCCTGTTCGCCGGCCAGCCGTGTCGGCTGTCGAACACCTCATCCAGCGACGTGGTGTCGAATGTGACGAGAAAGCGCTGGGCCTCGTCAGCAAGACATCTGACAGGCTCGCGTCAGTCGACAAACTCGACAGTCACGCCTGGTTTTACCATCGCGGCCAATTCCTCGGCGTCCCAGTTGGTCAGGCGGACGCATCCATGTGATCCGATCTTGTCGATAAGGGAGGGTTCCGGTGTGCCGTGAATTCCATAGGTCGGCTCTGTCAGATCGATCCAGATGGTTCCAACCGGACCGTTGGGACCTTTGGGCAGCGTTAGGGGCCTTTTGTTCTTTCCCTGCTGAAAGTTGATTTTCGGATCGTAACTGTATGGCGGCATTCGCGCGACGCCCTTGACCTTGTGGGTTCCTGACGGCGAAGGCGTTTGCCTGCTGCCGATCGTGGCGGGATAAACGGCCAGCAGGGAGCCATCCTTGCCAAACGCCAGGACTTGCCCAATTCGTCGTCGCACTTCAATCCTCTTGACCATATCTTCTTTCGCGCTGCCGGGCATCGCCACCAGTATTGTCTTTCCGACCGTAAACGGCGTGCCGGCGTTCAGCGCCTTCAGAAGATCGATGTCCATGTGGAATCGCTCGGACAGTTTCTCGGCAACACTTGTGTATCCGAGGTACCTCATCCTGGCTTGCCTGGCGTAGTCTTTGGGAATGCGGTCGACGAGATCTTGTGTGTCTTCCGGGGAGATTGCATAGGTCCCGATGACTGGCTGGTCGTCAAGCAAGAGGCGAATGACCTCAGGATCCAGCTTTCCATCGGTCGGGATTCCCCGCATGGCTTCCAGGCCAGCGATCGCCTTGGTGACGTTCTCGCCGTAATGCCCGTCTATCACCCCGGGAGACGACCCCAAGCGATCCAGAAGCACCTGCAAACGTATAACAGCAGGCTCTGGTCGAGGGGAGGCTTTGGCTGGTCGCTCGGCTGGAATGGAGTCGAGCGAGGCACCGTTGATGGTTTCCGCACCAAGCTCCTGGGCGCTTGCGTTGCCAAGCAGGCCCAGGGTCAGCGACACGACGAGAAAGATCGTTGTTTTCATGAGCGTGAAATCTACGACCGGCCAAGTTGTTCCAACGGCGGCGTCCGTTGAGGCAGTCGGAAGTTCAATATCATCAAACGGTATGCAGAATGCTTTCACGCGGTTCACTGCACCGCGACACTGTTACAGATCACTCGCTGAGCGGGTTCTCGGGAGATCCGGATTGCAAGACTACGGCCTTAGAGAACGTAGCTGATCGGATCGTTGCTGACCGGATGCGGAAAGACACCCATTTCCAGATCGAAGACCGACTTGAGCACATCGGACCTTACGATGTCGGCTGGCGTGCCGTGTGCCGAGATGCGGCCTTTCCTCAAGGCCACGATCTCGTCGCAATAGCGGGCGGCCAGATTGATATCGTGGAGGACGACGACGATCGTTAGCCGGCGCTCGTGGCTGAGTTCGCGCAGCAGCGCCAACACGCTGTCCTGGTGTAGCAGATCCAGCGCGGAGGTCGGCTCATCAAGAAGCAGGCACTGTGCATTCTGTGCCAGCATCATGGCGATCCAGGCGCGTTGCCGCTCGCCGCCGGACATGCTTGCGACCGGGCTGTCTGCAAAACGCTCGAGATCGGTTCGCTCTATGGCCTCGTCGACGAGAATCTGATCGGCGCTGGTGAAACGGCCGAGCGTGCCGTGCCACGGGAATCGGCCAAGCGCCACCAGTTCACGAACCGTCATGAAATCGGTCGCTGGTGTGAACTGCGGCATGTAGGCAACCTGCCGGGCGAAGGGTCTGGCGCCCCAGCGCGAAATCGCCTCGCCTTTCAGCATGACCCCACCGGAGGTCGGGTCAATCTGTCGGGCTATGATCTTCAAAAGCGTGCTCTTGCCGCTACCGTTCTGCCCAACCAGACCGTAGATGTGTCCGCTCTTCAACGTCAGGTCTATCCCGGAAAGGATGCTCTTTCCTGCCGCGTGATAGGCAATCTGTGACGTTGTCAGGAAGGGTGTCGACATGCGGCTTCTCTTTGCTTGCATCAGATAGCGATCGCGGCTCTGTACGCGCTCGTGCAAAACTTTACCGTTACTGTCAACTTATATATTCTCTGGCGAGCAGTTATTTCGAAATGAAGCTTGGCCGCTTTGAGACTGGTTGCCCCGCACGCCGTCTTAAAAAGATTGGCCCTTTCCGTCATTTCGCCAGCAGCGCCCGAAATCGATCTGGTCAAGTTGCGACAACTGGCCCTCCTAAGTCTTGCGAGTTGGTCGGAAAAACAGCAGCCTGCCATATACGCTGATCTACCGCAGGCGGCTGGATGCAGTCCGTCGTTCAACTTGTTCCCGACCTGCATAAATCCTTTCGCAATGATCTTGATTGGGCCTCGCTGTCCCCTAGCTCAATTATTCAGGGCGTACGCGGCAATGGGGCTGCGCAAATTTCAGCCGAATGGAGCCCACCATGAAACATCAGACATTGGAGCAACTGCAGAATATTGCGGATATCGACCAGGCATATCCGCATCGCGTCATGTCGCGAAGCGAGCGTCTCGAGCGCTGGGTGGAGCTTCTCGAGTTGAGCCCGCATCGACGACTGGCTACCCTCTACCAGACCGAACATCAGCCGACTTCAGTGCTATCGCTCCTGCGTAGCGATAACTCGCCGATCTCGGTCGCCTTTGAGGACCCGATCCTGCGAGCAGCGGGGCTTGAGAACGATACTTATGGCCAGGCCAAGAAGTTCTTCAGTCTAAGCGACGGCGAACTGCATAACGTTCTTTGCTACTGCCATTTCGGCGCGACGGTCAGCGCCGCCACAGCCGCCCACTATGTACGCGGTATTCTTGGCGTGGATCGCCCAGGTTTATTCGCTCGCCTGCGGGCACTGTTCATATCCTGACTGGAACGAGACCAGGCGCCATTCGAACACCTGATCACTGCTCCCGTCTTCAAGCCGCCGCTCCGGCGGTCGCCGGCTTTTGGCTTGCGATCGCCAGCTAGCGATCACTCACCATTCTCCCCGGACAGTCCGGTCTGCTGTTCCAGACTGCTCAGGCAGGCATCGTTATGGGCAAAGCGGAAAATGCTATAGACCGCCAGTCCCCAGTCCTCACTTCCAGAAATCGTGACGCTGGCCGACTGGGCATTCTGGAACTTCGTGCTCAGATTGTCCCATTGCTCGAACACTTGCCGCTCCTGAGCGATGACCGCCTGCCGGAACATGCCGTCCTTTCCGAATTTGGACGTGGCGACATGGTCGACCTTCTCGTCCGCTGGCCCGAACTGGGAAGCGAGAAGCGAAGCCGCCTCCTTGTAAACCTGCCGTGTCGTCGTGCCGCGCTGATCATCGTCGATGTAACGCGAAATCGCGACGACGTTGCATATTCCCATGCCGTGGACGTAGGCTAGCACATATTGGTCAAAGAGGTCGCTTCCGCCAGGCAGAACGTTGCATGAGTACTGGCCTGTCGTATCTGGCTGCTCGCCATTGATCGGTTTGCAGCCGAGCGCTGACGGCAGCGCATCCTGTGAAACGCCGAGCGGCCGGAAGGCAGGAACATTTGTCTCGGACGGTGAAATGGACGCAGTCATAGTTGCGGCAAAAGCCACGGACGCCAGAATATCGGTTACGGCCATCGAATCTCTCCCGAGTAAGATCGGGCAATACCACAACAGCAGGCGTCAGAAACCCGATCTGCGCGCCAGGCAGGGTGCCGCAAGTTGACTTTCCACAGCCTTTCGCGTTCAGCACATTCTCGCTCAATGTTAAAATCCAATGGTCGGGAATTGTTCCATCACGATTCTGTGGCGAAGGGTGCCGGGTTATCAGCATAGGGTGCTATTCAAGCATGAGTTGCTTGCTGGTTGGAGTGGCTGTGGCAAACGGTCGCGCGGACCGATCGTGCTAGACAGGCATATGAGGAGATGCTTGCATGCCGCCAGCTGAGGGGCCGATGTAGGGACAAGACCATGGACATTCGAAATCTTTTTGCGAATGGCAAAAAGAACTTGAACGTGTCGCCGATCAGAGGTGAACCAATCGAGGTTGTTCAGTCGCGCTCCCGGGCTCAGCCGAATCACAGTATCGATAGCGACGAGCGGGAAACACACACCGAAAGGAGCGCACGCATGACGCAAGGAAGCTTCGGCTTTCCGCCTGCGGATCTTCGAGTACGCGCCTTGGGGGAAATTCATGCACGTCCCTATGCGCTGGTTGAGGCGCCACGCGTCATCTTCCAGCTTGCTTTCCTGACGGAGAGTGCCGGTGACAATGACCATGAGATGCTTGCGGATCTTTCCCGATCCAGCGGCGTTGCTCCGCCTGCCCGCGAGACCAGCCATCATGCGATAAGCTGGGGCCAGGGCACGTTGCGCTGGGAACGGCACACCGAATTTTCGACCTACTTCTGGGATTGCCCCGCACCAGAGAAGTTCGGCGCCCCGATCGCCGTTCATCCTTTCGGCGACAGCTTCTCGCCACCAGGTCCGTTCATATCGGGCATTCGTTTGGAAATACGCCCCGACACGCCCGAGACAGTGCAGGAAATTGCCGTTTTCGATCCGACCAGCCTGTGTCGAAGCGAACTCAGAAACGGTCAGGCAACGATCCTCACCGATTTCCGCCAGGATGGCGACGGATTGACGAAGTTTCTGGTGATCGATCGCGGCATGTCCGACAGCGCACGCGGTGCGCTGGTCCAGCGGCTTCTCGATATCGAGACCTATCGCACGCTGGCGATGATGGGCCTGCCGCTTGCACAATCACTCTCGCCCGAAATCCGCCAGATAGAGTCTGGCCTGACTGCCATTACGCAGCGGATGAAGTTGCATGCACGGGATGAAGCGGACCAGATGCTGTCCGAGATCACGCGCCTTGCGGCCGAACTCGAGGCGAATGCAGCGCTCAGCCTCTATCGGTTCGGGGCAAGCCGCGCCTACTACGAGATCGTTCAGGAGCGCATTCGGGCTCTTGCCGAGACGGCAATACCAGGCAGCGAAACACTCGGCTCATTCCTGGAACGACGACTGGCGCCGGCCATGCGAACCTGTCAGTCGGTCGAGGAGCGCCAGGCGAACCTTTCGCGCAAGCTTGCCCGGGCCACGGCCCTGCTGCGAAGCTGGATCGACGTCGAACTCGAGCGTATCAATACGACGGTGCTGAATTCGATGGACCGCCGGGCGCAACTGCAGCTGCGTTTGCAGCAGACCGTCGAAGGCCTGTCGGTGGCGGCAATCTCTTACTACGTCGTCGGGCTCTTCGGCTATGTGGCAAAGGGTGCGCACAATGTCGGCTTCGAGGTGTCCCCCGAGACGCTGACAGGTCTCTCGGTACCGATCGTGGTTGCCGGCATGTGGCTTGTCGTGCGAAGCATCCGGCGAAGACATGCCGAAGAGGACAAGCGTTGACGTTTTGCGTCGTAGGCTCCCGAGACGCACAAGGGAGCCGTCGTAAAGGAAGTCGGCCAACACGCGTTCGATCCGGAGGGCAAGCGCTTTCGTTGACCGTAGGCCGCATGGCTCCCACGGTTCCCAGCTGGCTTCAGAGTTGCGCCGTCGAACACTCGTAGAGCGCCGCGCCCGTTCCAGCATCGACACCACTCAGGCTCACGTCGTAACCCCAGAGGTGGCGAATATGGCCGAGCGTGGCATCACGGGTGCTCTCTTCCAGGAGGATGCCGTTCTTCACATTATGCTGTAGCCGAAGTTGCCGGTCACCTAGCAAGTCCACGTCGATAACCTGGATATCGGGCTGTCTGGCCCCGACGTCGTAACTGTGGGCAAGCGCCGAGCGGATCCTGGAATAGCCGCGCTCATTATGGATTGCGGATACTTCGCAATAGCTGTCGGTGGCGCGATCGGAGAGCAGGAACAGCCGGAACTTGCGGATCATCGCCGGGCTCAGATATTGGAGCATGAAGGACTCGTCGCGGTGGTTTGCCCAGGCGTCGAGCAGCGTCCCCTGCCAATCGCCGTTGCCGGCAAAAGACGGAAACCAGTCACGATCTTCCGCCGTCGGTTCCATGCAGATGCGCTCGATGTCCTGCATCATCGCGAACCCCAGTGCGTAAGGGTTGATGCCCGGGAAGCGCGAATCATCGAAGGCCGGTTGAAAAACGACGTTGGAGTGGCTTTTCAGCAGTTCCAGCATCGCCCCTTCGCTGATCCGGCCCTGATCGAAGAGGCGGTTGATGATCGTGTAGTGAACGAAGGTCGCGCAGCCCTCGTTCATCACCTTGGTTTGGCGCTGTGGATAGAAATATTGCGCAATGACGCGCACGATCCGGAGAAGTTCGCGCTGCCAGGGATCGAGGATCAGGCTGTGCTTTTCCAGGAAGTAGAGCAGGTTCTCCTCCGGAAGATTGAGAACCTTCTTGCGTTCGGACGCGTCGCGTTCGGCCTCTTCCGGATTGCGGTTTTCCGTTGCCAGCGGCAGCGTGCGCCACAGATCGCTGTAGGTCTGCTCTTCATATTCCAATCGCTCTCGGGCGCGTTCTCTGACTTTTTCGGAGGAAAGGCGGGGCGGGCGCCGGTAGCGGAAGACGCCCTGGTCCATCAGGGCGTGCGCTGAATCGAGGATCGCCTCCACGGCGCGCAATCCATGCCGCTCCTCGCACTTGGCGATGTATTTCTTGGCGAAGTCCATATAACTCAGGATCGAGCCGGCGTCCGTCCACTGGCGGAACAAGTAGTTGTTCTTGAAGAAATGATTGTGGCCGAAGGCTGCATGCGCGGTCACCAACGCCTGCATCGCCATGGTGTTTTCTTCCATGAGATAGGTGATGCAGGGGTTGGAGTTGATGACCAACTCGTAAGCGAGGCCGCGCTGTCCCTTCCGATACAAGTGATCCTCGAAGATGAAGCGCTTGCCGAAGGACCAGTGCTGATACATCAGCGGCATGCCAACCGACGAATAGGCATCGAGCATCTGCTCGGAGGAAATGATCTCCAACTGGTTGGGATAGACGTCCAGTCCCATCTCATCGAGCGCAACGGTCTCTATCGCATCGTAGGCGCGCGATAGGGTCGTGAAATTCCAGTCGGAACCATCAAACAGCAGGCCTGAACTCGAGCGTCTCGCCATTCGGTCGTCCCTTACTTGCGCGTGCGCATGGCAGGCTGTCGGGTAAAGAGCTTGCGGAACACGGGGTAGATGTCTGCCGGTCTGGAGATCCGCGTCATCTGGAAGTTAGGCACTTCGCCGTCGACCGTGCGATAGGCGCGCCACAGCGACGTGCCGTTATCGGTCGCTCCAAAGATTTCGGTTTCACGCTCGTCGATGATCTCGACATAGGCATAATATTGGCACAGGCGCATCAGGTGGTCGCGAAGCAGCGCCGCGCACCGTTCGGAATCTCCGCTGATGTTGTCGCCGTCGGACGCTTGAGCGGCGTAGATGTTCCACAGATGTGCCGGATAGCGTTCCTCGATGACACGAAGCATTTCCTCGAGGGCAGTGGAAACGACCGTGCCGCCGCTCTGCTTGCTGTAGAAGAACGTCTCCTCGTCGACCTCGCGCGCCTCGTCGGTATGACGGATGAAAACAATATCGATCCGCTCGTAACGGCGGGTCAGGAAGAGGTGGAGCAGCACGAAGAAGCGTTTCGCGAGGTCCTTTTCGCGTTCGCCCATCGAGGCTGATACGTCCATCAGGCAGAACATCACTGCGCTGGCATTGGGAAGCGGCTGGCGCTCGAAACGGTTGAAGCGAATATCAACCGGATCGACATAGGAGATGCGTCGACGCCTGCGTTCCAATTGCTCGAGCTCCTCGCGCAATGCCTGCAGGCGCCGCCGCTCCTGTGCCGACAGGTTCGGTTCGGCCTCCAAGATGGCGATCTGATCTGCAATCGCCTTCACCGCCGCTTCGCTCGGGCGTTGCAGCGCGATCCGGCGGCCGAAGCTATTGCGCATCGTCCGCCCGACATTGATGTTCGTGGGGGTGCCGGCCGTGCTGAAGCCGACGCGGTGAGGCTTGTAGGTCACCGTCTCCTTCAGGTTCAACTTGACCATGTCGGGCAGTTCCAGATCCTCGAAGAAAAGGTCGAGAACCTCGTCGCGGGACAGGATGAACTGAAAGTCATCCTCGCTCTCGCCGCGGCCGGCGCCCTTGCCACTTCCGCCGCCACCGCCTTGCGGTCGCGAAAGCTTGTCGCCCGCCAAGTATTCCTTGTTTCCGGGCAGAATATACTCGCGCGCTCCACTACCGGAGGCAGGCTGAAAAGTCGGCTCGCCGGCGCCGCGTTTCGGCATCGGAACGCCATGGGCGGCGTCCACGTCGGCAATCCTATCCGATTTGACCTGCTCCTTGATCGCCCGCTTTAGCTCCTCGCGGGCACGGTTCAGGAAACGCTGCCGGTTGCCGAGGCTCTTATCCTTCGGGTTGAGCCGGCGGTCGATAAAATTCGCCATCTGCCATTCCCCCGGTTCGGCATCGTCAGCCGGCCTTGTTGACCCGCATATACCAATCGACGAGCCGCCGGACCTGGCGAACAGTATAGCCGCGTTCCGTCATGCGCTCGACGAATTCCGCGTGCTGCTTTTCCGTCGAGCTGTCCTTCTTGGAGCCAAAGCTGATGACTGGCAGGAGGTCTTCGACCTGGCCAAACATGCGCTTCTCGATCACTTCGCGAAGCTTTTCGTAGCTCGTCCAGGACGGGTTGCGCCCATGGTTCTTGGCGCGGGCACGCAGGGTGAACTTCACAACCTCATTTCGGAAGTCCTTGGGGTTGGCAATGCCGGCCGGCTTTTCGATCTGCGACAACTCGCTGTCGAGAATTTCGCGGTTGAGGATCTGGCCAGTGTCGTAGTCCTTGAAGTCCTGGTCTTCCAGCCAGGCATCGGCATAGGCGATGTATCTGTCGAACAGGTTTTGTCCATATTCGCTGTAGGATTCCAGATAGGCTTTCTGGATTTCATGACCGATGAATTCGGCATAGCGTGCCGCAAGCTCGGACTTGATGAAATCCAGGTAGCGCGCCTCCGTTTCCTTCGGGAACTGTTCGCGCCGAATTGCCTGCTCCATGATGTACATCAGGTGGACCGGGTCGGCGGCGACCTCCTTTGTATCGTAGTTGAAGGTTTCCGACAGCACCTTGAAGGCAAAACGCGTGCTGACGCCTGTCATGCCCTCATCCACACCGGCGGCGTCACGATACTCCTGCACCGACTTGGCCTTGGGATCGGTGTCCTTCAGGTTCTCGCCGTCATAGACGCGCATCTTCGTGTAGAGCGGCGAATTTTCATGAACATGGAGGCGTGTCGCAACGGTGAAGCGGCTAAGATTCTCGAGCACTTCAGGGGCACACGGGCTCTTTGCCAGCTCGCTTTCACGAAGCAGCTTTTCATAGATTTGCCGCTCCTCGGTGACCCTGAGGCAATAGGGCACCTTGACCACGAGAATGCGGTCGAGGAATGCCTCGTTGTTCTTGTTGTTCTTGAATTGCAGCCACTCGGACTCGTTGGAGTGAGCAACGACAATGCCCTGGAACGGGAAGGCGCCGAAGTTCTCCGTACCGTTATAGCTGCCCTCCTGGGTGGCGGTCAGCAGGGGATGCAGCACCTTGATCGGGGCCTTGAACATTTCGACGAACTCGAGAAGCCCCTGCGTCGTTCTGTTCAGCCCGCCACTGTAGGAGTAGGCATCAGGATCGGCCTGACTGAAGTTTTCAAGTTGACGGATATCCACTTTGCCGACGAGTGCGGACACGTCCTGATTGTTTTCGTCACCCGGCTCCGTCTTCGCAATTGCGATTTGTCGCAGACGCGAGGGCGTCAGTTTAACCACACTGAATTTCGAAATATCGCCGCCGATCTCGTCGAGCCGTTTCGTCGCCCAGGGCGAGATGAGGCCCGTGAGCCTTCGCGCCGCAATCCCGTACTTGTCTTCCAAGAGACCCGCCATCCGCTCCGGGTGGAACAGGCCGAGAGGGGATTCGAAGACGGGGCTGATCTTGCCATTGACCGCCAAAGTGTAGATCGGGCGCTGCTCCATCAGTCTCTTGAGGCGCTCGGCGAGCGACGATTTGCCGCCTCCCACAGGACCGAGCAGATAGAGAATCTGCTTTCGCTCCTCGAGACCTTGCGCGGCGTATCTGAAGTAGCCGACAATCCGCTCGATTGTATCTTCCATTCCATAGAAGTCGGCGAAGGAGGGGTAAATCTTGACTGTGCGGTTGGCGAAAATCCGCCCTAGCCGCTCATCGGCGCTCGTATCGATTAATGTCGGCTCGCCGATCGCTTCGACCATTCGCTCTTGCGCGGTCGCATAAAGGCTTTTGTCATCACGGCAGGCTAGCAGGTATTCCTGTAGACTTAGTTCTTCTTGCGCGGCGCTTGTGTAAATCTCCGAGAAAAGATCAAAGACGTCACTTTCACCTTTTTGCATGATGCTCTCCCGCGGCCGGTCGGTTGAGGCGGGATTGCCGCCCCGTAGGCGCGCTCATTGAGACAACGGCACAAACTAGCATTCGTTCCTTCAAATACTTACAGGAATTCGAATTTGGCTCGAGTAGGCCATGTAGCATCTCATCGTCTCCATTCTTGCGCCAGATTGCGACTCAAATGTTGAACTGTGCTGATTGCTAATATGGCACGAAAGACGTGCAATAACCATGGCTAAGGTAATCACGCTATCGCTATGAACAGCGCATTTCATCCCGGGCCAATGCTATGTCGGCGAACAAAATCGCAGCGCGCAGTAATCATGCGCCGGTGGACGGCAGCTCCAGAGCCCGTGCCGTCCATGGCAAAGAAGCGGTAAAGGAAATGGCGAGCTGGCGCCCGTCGGGCGCTAGCTGATGCCGCCGAGGCAGACGTATTTAATTTCCATAAATTCTTCGATCCCGTATTTGGAACCCTCACGGCCAAGGCCGGAGAGTTTGACGCCGCCGAAGGGAGCTTCCGCCGTCGAGATCAATCCTGTGTTGACACCAACCATGCCGTATTCGAGGGCCTCGGCGACGCGGAAAACGCGAGCGAGATCCTTCGCGTAGAAGTACGAGGCCAGGCCAAACTCGGTATCGTTTGCCTGCTGGATGACATCGGCCTCATCCTTGAAGCGGAACAGCGGCGCCACCGGCCCGAAGGTCTCCTCCCGGGCAACGGCCATCTCCCGCGTGACATTTGAAAGCACGGTCGCCTCGTAGAAAGTGCCGCCGAGCACGTGGCGCTTTCCGCCCTGTACGACGCTTGCACCCTTGGCGAGCGCATCGGCAACGTGTTCCTCGACCTTCTCCAGCGCTGGCTGGTCGATCAGCGGCCCCAGAATGACACCCTCGTCGAAGCCATTGCCGGTCTTCAATTTGCCGACGGCTGCCGCAAGCTTCTGGGAGAAAGCATCATAGACACCTTCCTGCACGTATAGCCGGTTTGCGCACACGCAAGTCTGGCCATTGTTGCGGAACTTGGCGATCAGCGCACCCTCAACGGCGGCATCAAGATCAGCGTCGTCGAAGACGATGAAGGGTGCATTGCCGCCGAGTTCCAGGCCAAGTTTCTTGATTGTCGGAGCACTCTGCTTGTAGAGCTCGGCGCCGATTTCCGTGGAACCGGTGAAGGTCAATTTGCGGACGGTCGGATTGGCTGTCATTTCGGCGCCAATCTCGCGTGCCGAGCCGGTGACAACCGAAAACAGGCCCTTCGGAAGCCCGGCGCGTTCCGCAAGCACGGCAATCGCAATGGCCGAGAAGGGCGTCTGGCTGGCCGGCTTCAGCACCATGGCGCAACCGGCAGCAAAGGCAGGTCCCGCTTTTCGCGTGATCATGGCGTTCGGGAAATTCCAGGGGGTGATCGCGGCAACCACGCCGATCGGCTGCTTCATCACCATGATGCGCTTGTCGGGTTGGTGGCCGGGAACCAGATCGCCATAGACCCGCCGCCCTTCCTCCGCGAACCATTCGACGAAGCTTGCGCCATAGACGATCTCGCCGGTCGCTTCGGCAACCGGTTTGCCCTGTTCAAGCGTCAGGATACGGCCGAGATCGTCCTTGTTTTCGATCATCAGCTCGAACCATTTGCGAAGAATGCCCGAGCGTTCCTTGGCGGTGCGCGCCGCCCAGCCCTTTTGGGCGACGCGAGCGGCCTCGATCGCGGCTTTTGTCTCGGCCGCTCCCAGCTTGGGCACGCGGCCGATGATTTCACCGGTCGCCGGATTGTTGACTTCGATCGCATTCGCCGGATCGGCCTCGATCCATCCGTCGCCGATCAGGGCTGCCTGCCGAAAGAGTGTGGGGTCCTTGAGGTTCATGTTGTCCATCCCATCGAGAAATTGTGCCGTTCCGCATCTCCGCGGCCGCCTCGGCGAAGCCTTACGACAATGTCGCCATCCTCTTCCGCCCTGTCAAACGCGTTGTGGTAAAAGGGTCGCGGACAGTGCCGAGGCGCAATCTCGAAAATGATTGGAGGTTTCCAACACCGGCGCGCATTTTTCGGGAACCTTTGCCGTCGAGTTCCATCTATATCAATGCCAAGGAGGTGACATGAAAGAGATGACGATGTCGCAGATTCAAGCAGATGGGGCCGAAGCACTCGATACGCTCGCCGATGTCGAGCTGGCGCGCCGCGCGGTCGCCCGCGATCGTCACGCTTTTCGCGCGATCATGAAGGCTCACAATCAGAGGCTCTACCGTCTGGCAAGAAGCATTGTTCGCAATGACAGCGAGGCGGAGGACGTTGTTCAGGAGGCCTATGTGCTCGGATTTGCGCATCTCGATCGTTTCCGGGGTGAGTCCTCGCTCGGGACCTGGCTTTCGCGCATCGTAATCAACGAAGCTCTCGGACGTCTGCGCAAGAAACGGCGGGCGGCGGGCGTCGCGCGTTGTGCCGACGAAAACAGCGGAGCGATGATCCTCCGATTTCCTGTCGACAACACCGGCGACCCGGAGCGCACCATGGCACAGCGGCAAATTCTGCAATTGGTCGAGCAGGCGACCGACGCCCTGCCGGATATCTACCGAACCGTCTTTGTCGCAAGAGTGATCGAGGGGCTGAATGTGGATGAGACCGCGGCGTTGCTCGGCCTGCGGGCCGAGACCGTCAAGAGCCGGCTGCATCGCGCCAGGCGCCTGGTAAGGGAGCGCCTCGACGAGCAGATCGGTCCCGTGCTCCTTTCCGCATTTCCCTTCGCGGGCCGTCGTTGCGAACGCCTGACGATGGCGGTGATGAGCCGTCTCGGTTTTCTCGACTGATTTCGGGAACCTTCTCGTCGGGCCGACATCCAATGTCTGTTCCAGAAAAACAATGCCCGGCCTCGCCGGTTCGGGCGAAGGAGGTTCCTATGCAGACTCGACAGATTGCGACCCTGACCGCGCTTTGCCTGTTCGGACTTGCGCCATCCGCATGGGCAGCGGACAAGCCGACGGACCCGCAGATCGCGCATATCGCCTATACGGCCGGCACCATCGATATCGAGGCCGCAAAACTTGCGATCTCGAAATCCAAGAACAAGGATGTTGTCGCCTTCGCGAAGGACATGGTGCGAGACCATGAGGCCGTGAACAAGCAGGCTCTTGCACTGGTCAAGAAGCTCAAGGTTACGCCGGAGGACAATGAAACGAGCAAGACGTTGACCAAGGCTGCAACCGATGAGCGAGCAAAACTTGCCAAACTCAGCGGAGCGAGCTTCGACAAGGCCTATGTCGACAACGAGGTCGCCTACCACAAACAGGTCAATGGCGCGCTCGAGACGCTGTTGATCCCGTCGGCGAGCAACGCGGAGCTCAAGGAGTTGCTCCAAACCGGCCTCAAGGTCTTCCAGGGCCATCAGCAGCATGCCGAGCATGTCGCTGGCGAGCTTAAATAGGAGATACCAGCATGCTGAGACGGCATCTGTGGATCGTTGCGGTATCTGCGTTGACCATCGGTGTCGTTCCGGTGCGGGCGGAAACAGTCACTGTAACAATCGAAAAGATGATGTTTTCGCCCGCTGAGATCAGCGCAAGGCCAGGCGACACGATCGAATGGATCAACAAGGATATTCTTGCCCATACGGCGACCGTGAAGGGTGACTGGGAGGTGGTCATTCCTTCCGGGAAATCCGCAAGTGCCGTGCTGAAGGCGACCACATCGGTCGATTACTATTGTCGCTTTCATCCGAACATGAAGGGTCGTATCTCGATACCCTCTCAATAGTAAGGCTGCGCGGCGCTGCGTGGAGACACCCTCGGCCGCCATATCCGACCATCGGCGAATAGAATCCGTCTTCGCTCGGCGTTCGCGCTGTCCTATACAGCTTTCATGTATTCGCTGGAACGCCCGGTAGCCCTTGAGCAAATCGTGAAGAAGAGCCGGTTTCTGGCGATTGGTGTTCCGATCGCCAGCGAGCTCGACGCGAAGGAGGCGCTTGCCGTACGCAGCCATGGCGATGCCAACCATAATTGTTGGGCCTGGCGCATCGGCCAGACCTACCGTTTCAGCGATGACGGCGAGCCAAGCGGAACAGCAGGAAAACCCATACTGCAGGCGATCGATGGCCAATCACTCGACAAGGTCATTATCATCGTGACGCGCTGGTTCGGAGGTGTGCTTCTTGGCACCGGTGGTTTGATCCGCGCCTATGGCGGGACGGCGGCCGCCTGCCTCCGGTCCGGCGAACTCATCGAACTCGTTCCAACTTTGGAGGGAACGATCCGCGCCGGATTTTCCGACCTTGCGATCCTCAGGGCAAGGCTCGCCGCCTTCGAGGGGGTGCACGTCCTCAGCGAGGCTTTCTTCGAGGCTGGCGCGGAGATCGCGGTGAGCTTTCCGCTAGCACGGTCGGACGAGATTGCCCGTTTGATTGCCGACACCACAAGCGGACGCAGCGCGCTCGCCCTCAAACAATAGGGCGAGCGCGAGCCAGAGCCTTCAGGTCAGCATCCGGTAAGCGCTCGAGCAAGCAATGCGGCGCCCGACTTAACGCCAGCCTAGCGCCGGTGCCACATGTTTGAGGATCGCCTCGATCACATGAGCGTTGTATTCGACGCCGAGTTGATTGGGGACTGTCAGCAACAGGGTGTCGGCTTCGGCAATGGCTTCGTCTTCGGAGAGCTGCTTGACCAGCGCCTCAGGTTCGGCCGCATAGGAGCGACCAAAGATCGCCTTGGTGTTTTCGTCGATATAGCCGATCGAATCCTGTTCCTTGCCGCCGCGGCCGAAGTAGGCGCGGTCGCGATCGTCGACAAGTGCGAAGATGCTGCGGCTGACTGACACGCGTGGGGTGCGAGTATGGCCGGCTGCCTTCCATGCCTCCCTGTAGGCGCGGATTTGTGCGGCCTGCTGGACATGGAAGGGTTCGCCGGTTTCGTCATCCTTCAGCGTCGAACTCTGCAGGTTCATGCCGAGCTTGGCTGCCCAGATTGCAGTTGCATTGGACCCCGCGCCCCACCAGATGCGCTCGCGCAATCCTTCCGAATAGGGTTCAAGGCGCAGCAGGCCGGGCGGGTTAGGAAACATCGGACGCGGGTTCGGTTGGGCAAAACCTTCGCCTTTAAGTGCTTCCAGGAACACCTCGGCATGGCCACGGCCCATGTCTGCATCGCTCGAACCATCCTGTGGCTGGTAGCCGAAATAGCGCCAGCCATCGATGACCTGCTCCGGAGAGCCGCGGCTGATCCCCAGTTGCAGGCGGCCACCGGCAATGAGATCGGCAGCACCGGCGTCCTCGGCCATGTAGAGAGGGTTCTCGTAACGCATGTCGATGACCGCGGTGCCGGTCTCTATGGTCTTCGTCTTCGCACCGACTGCCGCCAGGAGCGGAAAAGGCGACGCCAGCTGCCGCGCAAAGTGGTGGACGCGGAAATACGCGCCGTCCGCACCGAGTTCTTCGGCAGCAACGGCAAGATCGATGGATTGGAGCAGCGCGTCACCCGCGGAGCGGGTTTTTGATTGAGGCGAGGGCGCCCAGTGGCCGAAGGAGAGAAAGCCGATTTTCTTCATGATTTTACCCGTTGGATATCGCGGTTTGCGGTGGGAATTTTGATGGGCATAACATGGGGAGCAGCGTCTGCCACGAAAAGACGATTGAACGCTCTGTTCATCCTTTGAGATTGACGTCCACCAAATGAGCGGCCGCTACGGCTGCGATGCGGTCAGCCGTCTTGCAAAAGGCAGGAAGAGCAGCGCGCAGCCTGTCAGTATGGCGACGATCAGCCAAGCCTGGTTGATCGCCTGGACGCTTGCTGCTGTCTGTACGAGCGGATCCAGCGCAGCGATCGTGTCCGGTGTGAAGTCGCCGGTGCTGCCTGTGATCGTTCCCGCCGGAGCCCCGATAAACGCCGCCGTGGCTGCATCGCCGGCCCGCAGTTGATCCCATAGTCTCTGCCCAAGCGGCTCCGACCTCGTGTAGATGATCGTATCGATCATGGCGATGCCGATCGCCCCGCCCAGATTACGCATCAGATTGAAGAGGCCGCTTGCGTCGGGCACCCGCGATGCCGGCAAGGTTCCGAGGGCGAGGCGTGTCGGCGGCAGGAGGCAGAACATGATCGCGGCACCGCGCACGACCTGCGGCCAGAACATGGCATCGAAGTCGGAGCGCGGATCATGGAATGCGCTCATCCCCAGTCCGATCGCAAACAACCCGAAACCTGCGGCCGAGAGCAGACGCGGATCTGTCCGCTTTTCCAGCGCAACGGCGATCGGTGCGGTGAACAGCTGCGTTATGCCTGTGACCAGCATCGTCATCCCGATTTCCAGGGCATTGTGCCCTCTGACGAAGGCAAGGAACACCGGCATGAGATAGACCGAGCCGAACAGGCCGATCCCGAGCACGAAGCTGAGGGCGGATCCGACCAAGAAATTCCGATCTCGGAAATGATGCAGGTCGACGATGGGACGCGTTCTGCGCAGCGACCGGGATGCAAATGCAGACCCCGATACCAGGCTGAATGCTAGCAAGCTCAGGACGTACGGCGAGATCCAGCCGCTCGTCGGCGCCTCCTTCAATCCCAGTTCCAGGCTCGCCAGCGCCAGCGCCATCATAAGGAGCGACAGACCATCGAGGTGCCGCAGTTCGGACACGTCGCCCTTCTGCCGGGGCAGGAACTGCCACGCCACCAGCGCCGAGACAATGCCGGGAACGATATTGATGAGGAACAGCCAATGCCACGAATAGGTTGACGTCAGCCAGCCGCCGATGATCGGTCCAACCGTCGGTGCCAAGACAGCCAGCACCCCAGCGATTGTCGTGGCGAGTGCCTGCCGCTCATTGGGAAAGAGGATGAAAACGGCCGAAAAAACCGCCGGGATCAGCGTTCCACCTGAAAAGCCCTGAACGACCCTCCAGGCAACCAGTTCGCCAAAGTCGTTGCTTGCCGCACAGCCAGTGGAAGCGACGACAAACAAGCCTATGGAGGCGACGAACAGCCATCTCATCGTCAGGACACGCGTCAGCAAGCCGGTCAACGGTATCGCGATCACCTCTGCGATCAGATAGACGGTCTGGATCCAGCTCATCTGGTCAGGATCGATATTGATGGCCTGCTGAATTGTAGGCAGGGATGTCGCGACCACCTGGATGTCCAGGATCCCCATGAACATCCCGATGCACATCGCAATGAAGCCCACCCAGATCACCGCCGAAGGCGGATGAGAGGAGGCGGGCTCAAGGTGTTGCGACATGCGGTTGCCCTGCGATCGGGATGGTTCAAGACGGCCCGCGCTGCGGGCCTTCACTCAGGACGGCGGAAAAACGCTTCCAGGCGATAGCCGTCCGGATCGATGACAAATGCTGCGTAATAGAACGATCCGTACTCGGGGCGTATGCCCGGTTCGCCGTTGTCAGTCCCGCCGCCTGCCATTGCGTTTGCGTGGAAGGCTCTGACGCCTTCCTCGTTGGGGGCAACAAAACAGAAGTGCAGTCCCGACTCCATGTCGGGAACGACAGGCCGCTCGGCGAGCTTTATCCAGAGCTGGGGCTGTTCAGCACCGTAGCCCAGCCACCTGTCACTCGTTGAAAGCCTCGTATAGCCCAGCGGCTCAAGTGCTGCGTCGTAGAATTTTCGTGCACGCTCGAGATCGGACACGCCGATAGAAACATGATGAAACATCATTCCTCCTTCTATGACGGCGCTCGTGTTTGATGAGCCGCAGCCAATCGGGCCGCTCGCGACTGTACAGCGTCGCATCAGTAAAGCAAATGATGGAGCTCAATTGTCGATCCCGGTTTTGCCCCGAGGACTGACGGCAGCCAGGAACATTGCCAAAGCAGGCTGAAGTCTTTGAAAAGAAACTGATGGATTGTGGCGCCAAGCGAGTTTGATAGGCCCTCAGGAACGCGCAGCGTCGGGCTCAACGACCGAGGCCCACCGCTTGCATTAGTGCAAAGCGGTAGGCCCCGGACACGCTGAAGAGATGCTGGCATTTCGCGTTCAGGTGGTGCTGCACGCGAAAGGTACTCGATGCTAGTTCGCCTTAACCCTTCGCGCGAGAGCCATTACGTAATCGTCGGCGATATCGGCCAAGGTCAGAGCGACCTCGGGTTCCTTCCATCCCGCAGCAACGGCTCGTTGCACGAAAGCTCGAAAAGCCTGTGCAAGGACTTCCTCACGCTCGACGACGCGGTACGGATCATTCGTAGAATATTGAGGGTTGCTGATCTGGATCGTAGGGTTGGTCGGTTCCATGATATGCCCCTGAAAGTTGCCCCATCTGATGACGGCCGCATTTCCTTGTGCGTTCCGTCTCACTGCCTGCACTGCGATTATTCTTCTTTATTAAGGGGTTACTGGGATCTTGTCGTTAGCTACGCATCCGGAAACTTGCAGCAGCGTACATTTCTGCGGCTCCAGGGACGGCCTTGGTGCTCTCGCTGTTGAGCGATATTGGCACAGCCGTGGGTGCTCGCCTTGCACGAGGCATGACCCAAAAACGCGGGAACTTGCGGTGGCGGGCATTCAGCGCGAAAGGGGAGGCGACCGACGCAAGGCGTTAGCGCAATGACCGCGTTCAGGCTCGACGGTTGTGCCCAAGCGTTCTCAGCCATGTGTCGAAGGACTGACCACTCTCAGCCTCGGCTACCGGCTCGACGGAATAGCCAATATTGGACGGCATGCCCGAAGTCCTCGCCTCACGCGGGCTGTAGCCGAATTCCTTGCTGAAGGCGCGGCTGAAATGTGCGGCTGAGGAAAAGCCGGCCGCGAAGGCGATATCGGCGATTTGTTGCCGGTTGGAGGTATCGCTCAATGCGGCGTGCGCGGACAAGAGCCGGCGTCGCTGGATATAGTGATGCACACCGCCGTCTGTCTCGAAAGCCTGGTAGAGCCGCGTGCGGGAGACGCCCAGTTCCCGGCACAAACGGTCGGTCGTCAGGTCGGGTGACATCAGATTGTGCTGGACGAAGCGGTGGACGCGTTCCTTCAGTGGCAAGGCGCTGCTTTGTTCTGGCGACGAGACATGTGCTGACGATGATGAAACACAGGCCAGGATCAGATCGCGGACGGTCTGTACCACATGAGAAAGATCCGCCTCAGCCAGCAGTGCCAGCTTCGTTTCGACGCCATCCAGATAGTCGATCAGCAGTTTGGCGCGTGTTCCGACGAGCGCGATGTTGTTCTTGATGTCGACAGCGGAGGTGGGATGGAGCAATTCGCGAGGCAGGTAGAGGGACAGGGTTTGGGTGTCCGTCGATCGACCACGAAAGGGCTGCCCCAAACTGCGCAATTCGACATTTCCAGGCTCTCCCTCGGAAACATGTCCGCCAACTTCCGTCCATGTTCGGCCGCCGCGCAATACAGAGATATGCCAGTGATCGATCGGGCTTGATCGAACCTTCGCTTCCGAACGCATATAGCTATGGGCGGGCGTGCTTTGCTGAACGACAAGCATGCCGCCGAGGTTCCAGACTGCATGGTCGGCCACAAAACCTGTATCCGCGGGAATGCTGTCCGGGCGCCTGATATCGACAAGTGGCGCGACATAAGACTGCCAGGCGGAAAATTGCTGTGCCGGCTCCAGGTCGCGCGTGGAAAATCGCAGAGGTTTCAATGCCGGAGGAGGCGCAGGGTGCTCGTCCGACGGTTTGGTTTCGCGAGGAAAGCGACGGCGTTCCACCTGCACGGTCTTGCTATCGTCGCGCTTGCCGCCATCAGGGTGTGGAGGGGAGGGGCGAGATCGTTCATCGTCCGGCAATTCGGTCTCCATAGCGGATCAGGGAGCACGGCCTAGCTATCCCACCAGTATTGAATCAGCTTATGTCAAAGCTAGCGCATGTCGCGTTGCAGTCAATGAAAACGCTACCATAGGACGCCGTTATGCACACTCGCGCGATTGTGGATGCGTGCTGCATGCAACGGTGCCGTTTGGGTGATAAGTGGGGCACGCCAGTCGAGCTCACAGCGCGCGGCTATTTGCGAGCCGCCTGCGCTATTCCCGCCAGCCCTCCAGGGTCTGAACGAAAGACGTCAACCAGGCATTTGTCTGGTGGGCGTCCAGCGCGCGATGATCGATCGTCAACGAGACATATGCCATTGGTCGAATCTGGATGGTGTCGACGCCGTCGATCTCTCGTACGACGACGCGCTTCTCCATTTTTCCGACGCCAAGAATTGCCGACTGCGGCTGGTTGATGACGATGGGCGTAGCGACCAGCGAGCCAGACACGCCATGGTTTGAGATGGTGAAGGTGCCGCCGCGCATGTCGGCGTTGGCCAGGCCACCCGAACGCCCGCGATTGGTCAGGTCTTGAAGTCTGGCGGCGACAGCGGGTAACGCGAGGCTCTGCGCTTGCTGGATCACCGGGACGACCAGGCCCCTGTCGCCGAGGGCCATGCCGACGCCGATGTTGATATCGTCGAAGACCTCCAGATGATCCTCATGCCAGCGGCTGTTGATCTCCGGTACTGCCCGCATCGCCACGACGCAAGCGGCGATGATATAGGCCGTATAGGAGAGATTGATGCCGTCGGCGGCCAATGCCGCCTTGTTCCTTTCGCGATGCCTGATGACTGCCGTGAAATCGGCCTCGAAGATCGATGTGACATGAGGGGCAGCCGTAAGCGACTCCAGCATGTGCCGGGCGATGGAAAGCCGCATGGGCGTATGTGCGACCATACGCGACCCGTGACTGATCTGATCGCGGGCGAGAGTGGCCGGCTCGGAGCCGGTCGGCCTGCTCACGGACGACGGTACCCCGTCGCGTCGCTGCTTTTTTTCGAACGCGGCATCCATATCCAAGCGCGTGACACGTCCGTCCCTGCCGGTGCCAACCACCGCAGCCGGGTCGATGTCGTATTGCTCGCCGGCACTGCGTACCGCCGGCGAGAACCGGTCCCCGCCTGCATCGCTTGTCTCGCGGGACGGCAAGGGGAGAGTATCCCGCGCATGGTTGTCACCAGCGGCGGCGGCTTTTAGGCGGATACGGCCAAGAACCGCGCCAGGCGTCGCATCCGTGCCCGACGCCATGACGATCTCGTCAAGTATCCCGGCCGCGGGTGCGGAAATCTCCTGCGTCACCTTGTCCGTTTCAAGCTCGACGAGGGGATCATCAAGGGCGACAGTCTCGCCCGGTTGCTTCAGCCAGTTGCGAACGACCGTCTTCGTACCCTCCTGTTCGACGGGAACGAGGACTTCGGCGAAATCGACCATGATCTAGTACTCCACCAGGGCGGTGATCTTCTGCCGGATGCGGTCCACGGACGGCAGTGCCCATTCGAGCAGGGACGGATTGTGCGGGCTCGGGATGTCAGGCATCGTCAACCGCGAGACTGGGGCGTCGAGATCCAGGAAGGTCTCGTCAGCAACGACGGCGGCGATCTCCGCGCCGAAGCCGGCTGTCTTAAGGTCCTCATGGACGATAAGGCAGCGCCGTGTGCGACGAACCGACGAGATGACGCTCTCGCGGTCCCACGGCATCAATGTTCGCAGATCGATGACATCGGCGGAGATGCCTTCTGCCGCTTCCTCGCAGCGCGGAACCATGGCACCCCAGGTCACGATCGTGATTGCGTCGCCCCTGCGTGTAAAGCGTGCCTTGCCAAAGGGAAGCGCGAAGTTGTCGCCGGGGTAGGGGCGACGGGCCCATGGATGGTCGAGCATGGCGCGATGTTCGAAGAAGATCACCGGATCGTTCCCGCGCAGGGCCGTTCGCAACAGCCCGACTGCGTCTTCGGCGTTCGAGGGAACGGCAACCTGCCAGCCTGGTTGATGGATAAAGGCGACCTCGTTCGTCTGGCTGTGCCACGGATCCCCGCATTTGAAAAAGCCGCCGGGCACGCGCAGCACGACCGGCGCGGCGAACCGGTTGTTGGTGCGCCAGCGGATCGTACCGCAATCGTTGATTTGTTCGGTTGCGGGCTCGGCGTATTTGCGGAACTGGATCTCGGGAACGGGAACGAGGCCCGCGAGCGCCATCCCGACGGCGCGACCGACGATGCCTTCTTCCGACAGCGATGTGTCAAAGACACGGTCCTTGCCGAATTTCTCCTGGAGTCCAAGCGTGACCGCGTGAACGCCGCCCTTCGGGCCAATGTCCTCGCCAAACAGCACCACGCGTGGGTTGGTGGCCAATTCGTGGTCCAGTGTGCGCCTGATCGCCGTGACCATATTGATGCGTTGGCCATCTGGCGCGGCCTCGTTGCTGCATTCCGGAGCCTGGTAGCCGTCGCAGTGCTGACCGCCCATTGACTGCATTTCCCCGTCGAAGAACACATGGCGGGTGACGGTTTCGGGAGACGAGAAAGCTCGACTTTCAGCCTCCGCGCGTGCCTTTTCCGCAGTGTCGCCGGCCTCAAGCCTGCAGGCTTCCCACTCGTCCGCGCTGATTGCCAGGGGGACCAGGTAGTCTCGCAGACGAGGCAGCGGATCGCGGGCCCATTCCGCCTTTACGAGCTCTTCACTCTTGTAGGACTGGGTGTCCTGGAAGCTATGACCCTCCAGCCGCGGAACCGTCAGCCGCAGGAGAGCCGGCATTCTCTGCTCGCGGACGAAACCGACGGCGTTTTGCGTGAGGCGAGCCACGTCAGCGGGATCGCAGCCATCACCTTCAAAGATGGCAAGGCCGCGCCAGCTCGCGAGATTGGCTGCAATGTTTCCGCCCGGCGTTTGCATATCGGAGGGAACTGAGATCCCGAAGCCGTTATCCTCGACGTAAAACAACATCGGCAGCTTCTGCGTTGTGGCGATTGTCAGCGCCGACCAGAAGCCATTCGATGCGACCGAGCCATCTCCACCAAGGACGACCGCTATCGCGTCACTGTAGTCATGCTCCCCGAGGACCGTTGCATGGTAGTGAATAGCCTGGGCCCAGCCCGCGGTCGGGGTGTACTGGGCGCCGACACCGCCGCACATCGGCAGGGCTGAGGCGCCGTCGCGGTTCGGATAGTTGAAGACGACGCCAATATCGCGACCGTCCGAATAGCCGCCGGCGCGCGCCATCGCCGAGCCGAGCGCATCGGCCGGATCGACGCCGAGCGACAAAAGCAGCGGGCGTGACCGATAGTAGCCGCAGGTAGCATCGTGGCGGTTCGTCAGCTGCAGCCCGAGCATGATCTGCGCCATGTCGTGGCCGCGGGCGGAAAACTGATAGAGGATCTTTTTCTCGGGGACGAGCCGCGTTTCTTCCATCTCGTCAAGGACGCGCGAGAGATGCAGGAGATAGGTAACGCGCTTCCAGTCTATTCCCTCATCGGGTGCGTTCCTGCCACGCATTATAAGCGCGGTCGCCTGTGCCATCTTCGATCCTCCCAAATCTCTGATCCACGAGGAGGTTAGTACAGCCTTGGAGAAATTTCGTTTCAGTTTTCCGCGAAAGGCGCGGTGGTATGAAACGTTCATTTCACCAGACGGCGATATTTCACACCATCAATTCGGCATTCTCGATAAGGTTCCAGTTTGGCCGGTATTGCCGGTGGCTGCCTATCGAATCGTCGTGCAGATCCGCGTGTCGCCGAGGGGATCGTGCAGGTTTCCTTCGCAACCTGCATCTTGAGGCTGCAAATTCCAGATGCCTCATATGCGCTTTTCGAAATGCTCATTCATAAAGCAATGCGCTATATAATTGTGCATCGCACAAGGAGATATGACATGAAAATCGGCAACAAGATCGGAGAGTTCCTTCAGCTCCGCAAGGCATACAGAGATCTTTCCAGACTTGACGACTCGGCGCTGAAGGACATCGGCGTCAGCCGTGGCGACATCAAGCGGCTGGTTTACGGCCGCTAAGGCACCGAACGAGACCCAGACCTCAAGGCCCGCCCAAGCGGGCCTTTATTGTTTCAGGGACTGCCTGGCAGGTTCTTGGCGTCCGCTGCCAGCGACACCAGCCCCTTTATGAGAAGGCATCCTACCCCAGAGTGGCGATCCAAGATGCCTGCTGTCAGCGCATTATGGGCTAGTGGCTTCGAATTTGCAGTGAGAGGATTTGCGATCTGTTAATGATCTGGGCGCCCGAAATTAACTATTTGTTAACCAAATCAGACATAGAAATAGTCAACGATTTCTTAACATAGATGACCAAAGTGCTAACTGACGCTCGCTCGATCCGTATCAAGGGCCGCTCTTTTCTGGCGGTCATGCTTTCGCCAGATCTTCCCTTCGATGACTGGCTCGTAAGACTAGACGATCTTGCCGCGCGCTCCGCCGGCTTCTTCCTGGGGCGACCGGTCGTGCTCGACGTCGGCGATCTCCAGATCGACCGGGCGCAGCTGAAGGGCCTGATTGCCGAGCTGGCGCAGCGCAACGTCAGCATCATGGGGATCGAGGGCTGCCGCCCGTCGCTGATCGGCCCCGGCATGCCCCCAGCCCTCAAGGGCGGGCGCCCGGTTTCGGATTTCGAGGTTCCGCAGCAGGAGCCGGTCATCGATGTTCGCGCCGCCCAGCCAGAGGCCGTCGAGGCCCGACCTGCGTTGCAGTCGATCGTCATCCGCGAGCCGATCCGTTCAGGCCAGTCGCTGATCTTTCCGGAAGGCGATGTCACGGTCATCGGGTCCGTCGCTTCAGGTTCGGAAATCATCGCCGGTGGCTCGGTTCATATCTACGGGACGCTGAGGGGGCGGGCCATGGCGGGCTCCGTCGGAAATACATCGGCGCGGATCTTCTGCCGCAAGCTTGAGGCAGAGTTGGTGGCGATAGATGGCATCTACAAGATGGCGGAAGACATAGCGCCGAACCTTCGCGGACAGCCCGTTCAGCTTTGGCTGGAAGGCGAATCGATCAAGGCAGAGAAACTTATCTAGGCCCGAAGCTGGCTATCACACAGGAGAGAAAGATGGGGAAAGTCATCGTCGTCACTTCGGGCAAGGGCGGAGTGGGCAAGACCACATCCACCGCAGCCCTCGGAGCAGCCTTGGCTCAAAGAAACGAGAAAGTCGCTGTTGTCGACTTTGACGTCGGCCTGCGCAATCTCGATCTCGTCATGGGCGCTGAGCGAAGGGTCGTGTACGATCTGATCAACGTCATCCAGGGGGACGCGAAGCTTTCGCAGGCGCTGATCCGTGACAAGAGACTTGAGACGCTCTTCCTGCTGCCGGCATCCCAGACGCGCGACAAGGACAACCTGACGGCCGAAGGCGTGGAGCGCGTTATCAACGACCTGAAGCGTCATTTCGACTGGATCATCTGCGACAGCCCGGCCGGGATCGAGCGCGGTGCCACGCTTGCCATGCGCCACGCCGACGTCGCCGTCGTCGTCACCAATCCCGAAGTCTCTTCAGTCCGTGATTCCGACCGTATCATCGGGCTGCTCGACTCGAAGACCGCGAAGGCCGAAAGCGGAGAACGGATGGAAAAACATCTGCTCCTGACGCGCTACGACCCCAACCGTGCAGAACGCGGTGACATGCTGAAAGTCGATGACGTGCTGGAGATCCTCTCCATCCCACTTCTCGGCATCATCCCAGAAAGCTCGGATGTGCTTCGCGCATCCAACATCGGTGCCCCCGTGACCCTGGCCGATAGCCGCAGCGCGCCGGCGATGGCCTATTTCGATGCTGCGCGCAGGCTGGCGGGTGAGGAGTTTCCAGTCGTCGTTCCGGGAGAAAGGCGGGGCATCTTCGGTAAGATCTTCGGACGGAGGGCCGCTGCATGAGCATCTTCAGCATCTTTGGCAAGCAAAGGACCGCGCCAGCGGCCCGGGAACGACTACAGATTCTACTCGCGCATGAGCGCGTTTCGGCAGGATCCGATCTCGTATCGTTGCTGCGCGAGGAGATCCTCGCCGTGATCGCCAAACACGTGCAGGTCGATAGCGAACGGGTTCGCGTGACGATGGATCGCGACGAGCATATGTCGATCCTCGAGATCGACGTCGAAATCCCACTGGGCGCGACCGTCCGGGCAGCATGAGCAAGGGGCGGCGCCACGAGCGCCGCCTCCCGCTTGGCGCAAAGCCTGGCGATGGCGTTACTTCTTCGTCCGCAACCCATCCATCAAGAGACCGATCAGCCGGTTCGAGCGATCCCGCCACTCCGCAGATGCCGGTAGCGAATAGATGCTCGAAAGGGCGTGCAGAAGGTCGCTCGTGTCGATATCGTTTCGAATGAGGCCCTGATCGGCTGCCGCTCTCAGGAGCCGTTCAACGGCGCCGCGCAGGATGCCGCTGCCTTCGGCAAACAACGAGGCGTTGGAGTCCATCAGGATTTTCAAGCTGCTTGCCATCCCCCGCTTTGCGGCAATGTAGCCTACAAAGCGGCGCATCCATTCTTCCAGCGCAGCGTCAGGCGCGTGACTTGCCGCGAGATCCGCCGCCGCCGCGGCGAGGCTTTCCAGTTCCCGCCGATAGACCACCTCAACCAGATGCTCGCGCGTTGGAAAATGCCGGTAGAGCGTTCCAATGCCGACGCCGGCCCGGCGGGCAATGTCTTCCAGCGATGTTTCGACGCCAGCTTCCGCAAAGACGGCGGCGGCGACTTCGACGAGCCTCTCACGATTACGACGGGCGTCGGCGCGCAGTGGCGGCGGTGTCGACTGTGCTGTGTTCGGCGGTGCCGAGGCCAAAATAAGCTCCAAGCGCATTCCGGACTTGACGGCAACCGGCAAGTCACTAGATTAAACGGAGGCGCCTCCGTTTGTGAGGAGGTGCCTTTTACCTCTTAATCCAGAAGGGGGCAGGATGTCATGTCGAAACGTGCCCAGACTTGCTTCCCGTGAGTTTAGGTAGCGCTCCTATTCCCGGCGGCCACCCTCTTTCTGGATTTACCTCCAATCTCGTGACGATAGCAGGAGCTTATCATGACACGAACGGTTCATCTTTCCCTGGACATCAACGGACGGCGGCATGATCTCGATGTCGAACCGCGCGTGATGTTGCTCGACGCACTGCGTGAGCAACTTGGCCTTACTGGCACGAAGAAGGGTTGCGACCAGGGGCAGTGCGGCGCATGCACCGTCCACGTCGACGGCAAACGCGTACTCGCCTGTCTGACGCTCGCCGCCCAGGTCGAAGGGCGAAGCATCACGACGATCGAAGGACTTGCGGCCGAAAGCGGCGACCTGCATCCGGTACAGACCGCCTTCCTGGAACATGACGCCTTCCAGTGCGGCTACTGCACGCCGGGCCAGATCATGTCGGCCGTCGCCTGCATCCGCGAGGGGCGAGCGGGCTCGGACGACGAAATCCGGGAATACATGGCCGGAAATCTCTGTCGGTGCGGCGCCTATAATCATATCGTGGCGGCGGTCCGCGAAGCGGCGGAGATGGCGTGATGAGGGACTTCAGCTATTTCCGGGCGGGTTCGCTCGACGACGCCCGCCAGCATGCCACGCAGCCAGGCGCGATGCTGCTTGCCGGCGGCACGACGCTTCTCGACCTGGCAAAATGTGGTGTTGCGGAACCCGATTCAGTCGTCGATATCAGTCACCTCTCGGGCCTGTCGCAGATTGCGGCGGATGCTGATGGCGTTACTATTGGCGCGCTGGCGAAAATGGAAGATGTGGCCCGCAGCCCAGGAATACGGGCCGACTATCCGGCCGTTTCGCAGTCGCTCTTGCTGGCGGCCTCTCCTCAGTTGCGCAATATGGCGACGATAGGCGGCAATCTTCTGCAGCGTACGCGGTGCCCCTATTTCCGTGACCCTGCGACGTTTTCTGCCTGCAACAAGCGCAACCCCGGTTCCGGCTGCTCGGCGATCGGGGGTGTGACCCGAAATCATGCCGTGCTGGGTACCAGCGAGGCGTGCATTGCTGTCTATCCGGGGGATCTCGCCGTTGCGCTGGTTGCACTGGACGCCACGATCGACCTCGGTGGCCGAAAGGTGACAGCTGACGAATTCTTCGTGCTTCCCGGCGACACACCCGATCGTGAAACCATCCTTGAGCGCGGCGAGATGGTGGTTGCGGTCCTCATTCCGGCTTCGCCAATCGCGAGACATTCGACCTATCTCAAGATCCGGGACCGCCAGTCCTATGAATTCGCAGCTGCAAGCGCTGCCGTCGGTCTCGAGATGGAGCCAGACGGCAGGACGGTCCGCGACATCCGCGTCGCGTTGGGTGGCGTTGCCACCAAGCCCTGGCGTGCACGAACCGTCGAGGAGGCTCTGATTGGGAAGCCCCTCGATGCCGGTATCATCGAGAAGGCAAGCAGACTGGCGATGGATGGCGCCATCGCGCATGGCGCCAATCGCTACAAGATCGAACTCGCGCCGCGCGTCATTGCGCGCGCCATCCTCAATCTGGGAGGTCTTGCATGACCATCATGGAACCCCGAAACAAACGTGGTGATGCTTCCGACGGTACGATCGGCGGTCGCCTCTCGCGCTTCGATGGAAAGCTGAAGATCACCGGCAGCGCTACCTATGCTTTGGAACAGCCAGTCGAGGGCTTGGCCTATGCTGTCCTGGTGCAGAGCCGGATTGCTGCCGGTCGGGTTGTAACGGTCGACACGACGCGGTCAGAGGCTGCTCCAGGCACGCTACTGGTGCTGACACCCGATGTCGATCTCGGCCTGAAGGTGGCGTCCGACTGGTACGGAAACCGGCCGGACAACCAGCCCTACCATCCCCTTTCGCACAATGTCAGCTTCAACGGTCAGGCGGTTGCTGCCGTGATCGCGGAAACACTGGAGCAGGCAACCGAAGCGGCAAGGTTGGTCGACATCACCTACGAGGAAGGGCCGGCGGTCGTCGATCTCGATGACCCAGAAGCCGGAGAAGGAAAGCTGCTCGATGCGCTAACGGTGAGCTGGGGCGATGCCGAGGCTGCGCTCGCCGCCTCCGCGGTGCGTGTCGAGGCACAGTATCGAACGCCACGCGAATATCACGTGACGATCGAGCCGCATGGCCTGATTGCCAAATGGGACGGTGATCAGCTGACCATCTGGGAACCGAGCCAATGGACGCACGGGATGGCCCGCACCTATGCCGAGTGGTACGGACTGCCCCCTGAAAATGTGCGTATCGTCTCGCCCTTTATCGGTGGTGGCTTCGGCTCCAAGGCAACAGCCTATGCCTATGGCGCCGTAGCAACGGCGGCAGCGCGCAAGCTTGGGCGAGCGGTAAAGCTCGCTGTTGCGCGCCCGCAGACTTTTACGGCCTATGGTGGTCGTGCCGCGACCAGGCAGACAATCGCTCTTGGCGCCAACGCCGATGGCGTGCTGCAGTCCATCGTGCATCGGGGTGCCAGCGAGACAGCGACTTACGCCGATTTTCCCGAGCAGACAAACGCGGCGACGCCACTGATGTACGCTGTGGAGAATTTCAGCGCGAAACACAGCATCGTTCCTGTCAATACGGTTGTGCCGGGAGCTCTGCGCGCTCCTGGCAAGAATCCAAGCGCCTTCGGCCTGGAAAGCGCCATGGATGAGCTCGCCTACGCGGTCGGGATCGATCCTGTCGAACTCAGGTTGCGCAATTACGCCGAGGCGGACCCACAGTCCGGCAAGCCGTGGTCGACCCGCCGCTTGCGCGAGGCGCTTGCCGAGGGCGGCAAGGCGTTCGGATGGTCACGCCGCAGCTTCGAGCCACGCTCGATGCGAGATGGCAGACAACTGATCGGCTGGGGGGTGGCGTGCGGAACGTTCCCGGTTCTGCGCGCTTCGAGCGAGGCACTGATCCGAATTCTCGCCGATGGTTCGGTGGAAGTCGTCAGTGGCGCGATCGACATGGGACAGGGCACTTACACGATCCTCGCCCAAACCGCGGCTGAAGTGCTCGGTGTTCCGGTCGAAAGCATCAATGTCCGGCTTGGCGACTCATCGCTTCCCGGCGCTACGGTTGCTGGCGGCTCGATGCTTGCCGGTGCAATCACCGGGGCCGTCCACAAGGCAGCATCGGCTGCCCGCGACGAACTGATCGAGCTTGCCCTCAACGACAGTGCCTCTCCTTTCCGTGATACCGGCGCCAATACGTTGACACTCGCGAGCGGTCGGATTTCAGTTCCTAGAGACGGGGGGCTTTCGGTCTCCATCCCGGAGCTGATGACAGCTCTTGGCCGCGACAGCGTTGAGACACGGCGAAACACTCTTCCTGACGGAGAGCAGGGGCCGGAAGGTCACCGGAAAGCCTGGACCACGATGACAAGCATCAAGGGGCCGACTGCGGGCGAGTTCGCCATGCACAGCTGGTGCGCGCATTTTGTGGAAGTGAAGGTGGATGAGGATTTCGGTACCGTCCGTGTCTCCCGCATGGTCTCGGCCTTCGATTGCGGCAGGATCTACAACCCCAAGCTTACCGAAAGCCAATGGCGTGGTGGGATCATCATGGGGATCGGTCAGGCGCTGCTCGAGGAAGGCCTGGTTGACCCGCGCAACGGGCGCGTCATCAACAACAACCTCGGTGACTACCTCGTTGCGACCAATGCCGACATTCCGCCGATCGAGGTAATCTCCGTTGGCATCCCCGACCTCAACGCCTCGGTGCTCGGGGGCAAGGGTGTCGGCGAAGTCGGCATTGTCGGCGTTGCGCCGGCAATCGCCAATGCCGTCTTTCACGCCACCGGCAGGCGGGTTCGCGACCTGCCGATAACGCTTGAGAAGCTGCAGTGACGAGTGGCTTCGTCGGCTTGCGTTCTGCGCAGGCGACGGGCCGTGCAGCGTAAAGCGCGTATGGCGAGTTCCCGCGCATCCGTGATTGGATTGCGCGGGAATGATTCCCTTATGGAAAAATACATCCGCGACCGTGCCTGGTGCCTGGCCGGTCGTGATTTCGCACCTACCGGAAGGATGTCGAATCACAAGGCGTCGCTGATATCTCAGCATCGACGGCAGCCATTGGCATTCAGGCACATGAAGCCGCTTCAATGCCGCTAACCGCACCGCAAATTTTGAACCCGATCAGCGCCGTGTTCCCGGAATTGAGCATTTGCTCATTCGTGGAGGTAGATGTCACGCAACGGTTATCTGCACTCACTATACCGGGCCGCTAACGCTGTCCGTTAGGCGGCTAAAGCGCAGACCGAGGGCCCCACGCGATCCCAGCCTCTGGAAGCGTCGGTACTTCGCTCCTGTCGCCTTGGCCGCGAGACGTGACGGTGCCTGTCACATCGCTGGCAGACAAGCGTCGCTTCCGGAAGGCGGCACTTTCGACCAGTAGATCTTTACGGAAGGTATTTCCCATGACGAAAATCGTTGGCCATCGCGGAGCACGAAACAAATGGGCCGAAAATTCGATTGAGGGTTTCAGAAAAACCTTGGAACTCCCTGTCGATGCGATCGAATTTGATGTGCATTTGACCGACGCCGGTGAACTCGTCGTCATTCACGACGCCACGCTTGAGCGTACGACCGAGGGAGCGGGCAAGGTCCGGGCTTTGTCACCTTCCGATCATCAGGCGACCCGCCTCAAAGGATCGCAGGAGTCAATCCCGAC
This sequence comes from Rhizobium sp. 01T417, assembly GCF_056398905.1. Lineage (NCBI taxonomy): Bacteria > Pseudomonadati > Pseudomonadota > Alphaproteobacteria > Hyphomicrobiales > Rhizobiaceae > Rhizobium > Rhizobium sp. 01T417. The sequence continues at coordinate 128,473 of NZ_JBFTQH010000011.1, forward strand.
CCTTGACGAGGTGCTTGCTCTGTTTGCTTCCTCGAGACCCGTCGAACTTCATGTCGAGCTGAAAGCCGACGCGGATGGAGCGCATTACGAAGGGCTTGAGGCCCTGGCGGCAGCGGCCATTCGACGTCACGGGCTTGCCGGGCGCAGCCTGCTGACAAGCTTCAATCTGGGGGTTCTCGCACGGTGCCAAGAGGTTGCTCCCGAAATCGGCCGCCTGTGCTCGATCAATGCCAAGTCCGCCGAGGCGCTGGGTGCGGCTGCGACCTTCACCAAAGCTGCGGAAGTCGCCGGCCTCGTTGCCATCGAGAAGTCGCTGCTGGCCGCAACCTTTCACGAGGTTGCCGCGATCATTTCACGCGATCGTCTCTGCTGCTGGGTGTTGAATGAGCAAGAGGAGATCGAACAGTGGCTCGGGCAGGGCGTCGGCTGGATCACCAGCGATGATCCAGCCCTGGCCCTGGCGGTGCGCGCCGGATCGCGGCATTCGGCCGCTTGATCACCTGGGCCTCCCAGCAATGGCCTGTGCACGCAGACATGCGAACCACGGAATACCCTGAATAGCGAACCTATGAGTAATTTGGATCTTCTGATTTTTGATTGCGACGGCGTGCTGATCGATAGCGAACCGATTGCGGCGCGCACGCTTGCGCATGCCATAACCCAGGCCGGCATGGAGATGACGCCGCGCCAGGTGCTTGTCGAGTTTACCGGAAAGTCGGAGGCTGACTTGCGGCAGATTCTGGCCAGCCGCATCTGCGCCGACCTCGATACCGTTTTTGCCGGATGGCATGCCGAAATATTTGCTGCCTTCCGCCGCGACCTCCTGCCGATGGAGGGCATCAGCGCTGTTCTCGATGGGCTCGACGTTGCAAAATGTGTCGCATCGAACAGCACGGTCGAACGCCTCAAAAAGAGCCTGGGCCTTCTCGATCTGTGGTCACACTTTGCCCCGAACATATTCAGCGCCGAGATGGTCGCCGCCCCAAAGCCCGCGCCGGATCTCATCCAGTTCTGCCTCTCCAAAATGAACGCGAGCAGCGCGCGCAGCATCGTCATCGATGACAGCGCAGCGGGTATTCAGGCGGCAGTTGCTGCCGGTGTGCCGGCAATCGGCTTCGTGGCGCCAAACGATCCGCGTTCGGGCAGACGCGAGGCGTTGTTTGCGGCAGGAGCCGAGGAGGTCGTTCTCGGTGCCAAAGAGCTGCTGCATGTCTTGCGGCGACGAGTCGGCAACCAGCACCAGGCCCGGCCATCGGTCGAGGTGGGTGCGTGACGTCGATCGACGCCGTGACGCAGATGAGGATGAACCAGCGGGGAGAGGGGCGACATGATTGCAAGGCGAGATGACCATGGCAGCCGGCTCGATTTCACGGCCAAGGCTGGCTGGCTTTATTACATAGGGGGGCACAGCCAGGATGAGATCGCACAAAAGCTCGGCGTTTCCCGGCAAACTGCCCAGCGTCTCGTGTCGCGCGCTGTCTCGCAGGGCTTGATCAAGATCCGGCTTGATCATCCGGTTGGCCACTGCATGAGTATGGCAGCAAGGCTGAAGAGCAAGTTTTCGCTGCAGTTCGTGGAAGTCATTCCGTCTGGCGACCAGGCTCAGGGCTTGAGCGGTGGCCTTGCCCAGGCGGCGGCTGCCGAAATCGAGCGCCGGTTGGCTTGCAACAAGCCTGCCGTGATCGCCATTGGTACCGGTCACACATTGAAGGCCGCTATCGAGGAAATGGTGCCCATGGAAGCACGCCAGCACAAGATCGTTTCCTTGACCGGCAATATCACCCGCGAAGGCTCGGTCTGGTTCTATAATGTGGTCTTCAAACTTGCCGACCTGATCACGGCGAAATGCTTTCCAATGCCGGTTCCGGTTATCGCCTCGTCGCGACAGGAACGGGTGGTCCTTCACAACCAGCCCGTAGTCCGCCAGACAGTATCGCTTGCCGCACGCGCTGACGTTGCCTTTGTCGGCATTGGGGACGTTGGCGTTCAGGCGCCTCTTTTCCTTGATGGTTTCATCCTGAAGGACGAACTGAAGCTCCTGCACCAGGCAGGCGCAGTCGGAGAGATTGTCGGGTGGACGTTCGACAAGGACGGCAAGCTAATTGAAGGCATTACCAACGATCGCGTCGCGAGTGCGCCCATTCCATCCTGCAGCAGGACATTGGTGATCGGTGTGGCGAAGGGTCAACAAAAACTGGCGGCGATCCAGGCTGCCCTGAAGGGACGCCTGATCAACGGTCTGATGACCGACGAGATTACTGCGCAGAGCCTGCTGGGATCATAAGGGTCGGGGCGCCCGAAGGGGCGACTTGATCGGCGAATTGTGCATCGCTCGCCTTGGCTCGACGAAGAGCCCGTGAACCAAAATCCAGACGGATTGGGGGCGGAATTCGATGCCTGGGTAAATCGAGATAAGTTAACAAATACAGCACCTTAAATGTCACGTAAACTTCATCGTTTCATCAAGAAACCGACATGCAGTCTGCCATAAAACACCGCGACATTATGACCGATCCATTTCCGTCAAAACTTCGTCAAAGGGAGACCTTCGTGCTTTCTATCAATCGACGCAACGTCCTGGGGCTGCTTGGCGCAACTGCAGGCACCGCGATTTTGCCACGCTTCGCGTTGAGCCAAGGCAAGCGGCCGTCCGTGACGATCGCCGTGCAGAAAATCACCAATAACAACACGCTTGATATCTGGAACGAGCAGTCGAATGTCGGCGAGCGAGTTTTCTTCCCCAACCTCTGGGAAGGTTTGATCCTGCGTGACTGGATGGGCAATCAGGGTCCAGTTGCCGGTCTCGCCACAGAGTGGAAGCGCATCGACGACAAGATGCTGGAACTCAAGCTGCGTCAGGGCGTGAGGTTCCACAACGGCGACGAGTTGACTGCTGACGATGTCGCCTTCAGCTTTTCCTCCCAGCGCGTGTTCGGCAGCACGCAGCCGGCAGGCGGCAAGACGATCTTCGAAAACGACAACAAGCCGACGTCCGTCAAGGAATTGCCGGCAGCGGTACCGGGCGTCGGCCGTCGTCTGTGGCCGGCGCTCGCTGGCGTCGAAGCCGTCGACAAGTACACGGTTCGCTTCCACAACGCGACGCCTGACGTGACGCTCGAAGGCCGCCTCTACGCTTTCGGCAGCCAGATCGCCAATCGTCGGGCCTGGGACGAAGCTGGGACCTATGTCGATTGGGCCCGCAAGCCGGTCACGACAGGTCCCTACATGGTCGCCGAGTTCAAACCCGATGTGTCGCTGACACTCGTGGCCTTTGACGAATATTGGGGCGGTCGCCCGCCGCTCGAACAGATCCGCTTTGTCGAAGTTCCCGAAGTCGCCTCGCGCGTCAACGGTCTGCTTTCCGGTGAGTATGATTTCGCATGCGACCTTCCTCCCGACCAGATCGCAGCCGTTCAGGCGGCTCCTGGCTTCGAGGTGCAGGGTTCGACGATCAACAATCACCGCATCTCGGTCTTCAATATCCAGAATCCGATCCTGCAGAACCCGCTGGTCCGCCGCGCCATGACGCATTCGATCGACCGCCAGGCGATCGTCGACGCGCTGTGGGCTGGCCAGACGAAGATCCCGGCAGGCCTGCAGTTTCCGTTCTACGGCGACATGTTCGTCGAAGGCTGGTCCGTTCCGGAATACAATCCGGCTCTCGCCCAGGACCTTCTGAAGCAGGCGAACTACAAGGGCGACGCGATCCCCTTCCGCCTGCTCAACAACTACTACACCAACCAGACCGCCAACGGTCAGATCATGGTGGAGATGTGGAAGCAGGTCGGTCTCAACGTCGAGATAGAGATGAAGGAAAACTGGGGCCAGATCCACGATCCGGCGGGCGTCAAGGGGGTACGCGACTGGTCGGCCTCAGCCAACTTCAACGATCCCGTCTCCTCGATCGTTGCCCAGTTTGGCCCGAACGGCGAAGTCCAGCAGAAGAAGGACTGGTCGAATGCCGAGGTCAACCAGATGTCTCAGATCCTGGAAACCAGCACCGACCGCGCGCAGCGCAAGAAGGCCTTCGCCCGCATGCTCGAGATCTGCGAGCGCGAAGACCCCGTCTACCAGGTCTTGCATCAGAACGCTGTCTTCACCGGCATGAAGTCGTCGCTCAAGTGGAAGGCCGCTCCCGCCTTTGCAATGGACTTCCGCGCCAACAACTGGCCGAGCTGATCTCAGCGATGAACCGGATCCGGCGGCGACCAACCGCCGGATCCATTTGGTTCGTTACGAACGCAACCGCCGACAGGAAGGGTGAGCCGATGAGCACAGCTGCCGCCAAGCTCGTGGAAATGCGCGGGCTGAAAGTCGCTTTCGATAGCGTGCAGGTACTGCATGGGATCGATCTCGACATTGCAAAAGGAGAGGCCGTCGGCCTGGTCGGTGAATCGGGCTGCGGCAAGTCGGTGACATGGCTTGCGGCGCTCGGTCTGTTGCCCGGCAAGGCGAGCGTCATGGGATCGGTCAAGATCGACGGGCAGGAATTGCTCGCCGCGCCTCGTTCCGCGCTGGAGCAAGTCCGAGGCGGACGCGTCGCGATGATTTTCCAGGACCCGTCAAGCTCTCTCAATCCGGTTCTGAAGATCGGGCGCCAGATCACCGAGGCGCTTGTCATTCATCGCGGCCTTCGCGGCGAGGCGGCAAAGACTGAAGCATGGCGGCTCATGGATATGGTCGGCATCCCGGATGTGCGGCGCCGTTTTGACCTTTATCCGCATGAATTCTCAGGCGGACAGTGCCAGCGGTTGATGATTGCGATGGCCCTTGCCGGCGAGCCGGATCTGCTGATCGCCGACGAGCCGACGACAGCGCTCGACGCGACAATCCAGGCGCAAATCCTGGACCTGTTGACCTCTCTCAGGACCGAGACGGGCATGGCGACCGTTTTCATCAGTCACGACCTCGGCGCGGTGTCGCAGGTTTGCGAGCGAGTCTGCGTCATGTATGCCGGGCGCATTGTCGAGGAAGGGATGGTGGACGAGCTTTTCGCTGAGCCACGCCATCCTTATACCCGCGGTCTCTTCGACGCCATTCCAGGTATCGATGGTCCGCGGCAACGTTTGATCCCGATTGCAGGGACTGTACCGGATCCACGGAACCTGCCCAAAGGATGCTCCTTTTCGCCGCGCTGTCCTCGCGCTGTCGAGGCATGCAATCACGAGTTGCCGCGGCTTGTTTCGATCGGCCGTGGACGCCAGCTCGCATGTGCTCGGCCGGTCCCGCCAGCGGCGATTGCCGCCGAGACGAGAGACCGCATCGCAGAGGGGATGATGCATTGACGCCGTTGATCGAAGTCCGCGACCTCGTTCGCATCTACCATGTCCGCCGTGGACTGTTTGGTCGCCCGACACCGGTGCGCGCCGTCGACGGTATCTCGCTTGCCGTCATGCCCGGCGAGACCCTTGGCATCGTCGGAGAGTCTGGCTCGGGAAAGTCGACGCTCGGACGCATGCTGCTCGGGATCGACGCCGCACAGGAAGGCGAGGTCGTGTTCGATGGCAAGCCAATGCCGGTAAGCAGAACCCCGGAGTGGCGCAAGCTGCGGGCAAAGATGCAACTTGTCTACCAGGATCCGCTCGCAGCCCTCGACCGACGCCTGACGATCGCAACGCAGCTGTCCGAACCGCTGGAAATCCACCGGCTGATCCCAAGGGAACATCGCGCCGCACGGGTTGCGGAACTGATGAACGCGGTTGGCCTTCGGCCGGATCAGGCCACACGCTTCCCGCACGAATTGTCAGGTGGCCAACGCCAGCGCGCCGTGATCGCGCGCGCAATCGCTTCCCGCCCGAAGCTTCTGGTGTGCGACGAACCGGTTTCGGCACTCGACGTCTCCATCCAGGCCCAGATCATCAACATGCTTCGCGATCTTCAGCAGCAGCACGGCATCGCAATGGTATTCATCAGCCATGACCTCAAGGTGGTGCGCAACATGGCCGATAAGGTTGCCGTCATGTATCTCGGCCGTGTCGTCGAAGAGGCATCGGCTGACGTGATCTTCCATTCGCCGATGCATCCCTACACGCGTGCACTGGTATCGAGCGTACCGCGTGCAGGCATCCCGCTGCAAGGACGCACGATCCTTCAGGGCGAGCCGCCCAATCCGGCAAATCGACCGTCAGGCTGCGCCTTTCATCCGCGCTGCCCGCTGGCGCGCGATCTCTGCCGTATCGACGCGCCTCAGCTGAAGACCGTCGGGCACGAGCGGACAGTGGCGTGCCACGTGACAGCGGGCGAAGACGCCCGGACTGCAGCATAGGGAAGGCTCAAATGATCCGCTTCGTTCTCGTGCGGTTGTTCCGGGCGCTGATCACGATCCTCGCTGTCGTGACGTTTGCCTTCGTCGTTTTGCGCATGTCGGGCGATCCGGCGCAGGTCATGCTGGGACCCGATGTGCCGCAGGATTCCGTCGACGCCTTCAGAAAGGCGTGGGGCCTCGATCAGCCGCTCTGGATCCAGTATATCGCTTATCTCAAATCGATATTCACCGGCGATTTTGGCGTGTCGATGCGCGATAAGGCGTCAGCGCTGCGTCTCGTCATGGAGCGCGTTCCGGCCACCCTGCAACTGACGGTGCCGGCGTTGATCCTGAAACTTGTGATCGGCATTCCAGCGGGCGTCTACGCCGCGCTGCATCGGCAGAGTTTTGCCGATCGTGGGGTCATCCTTCTGGCGATCCTTGGCTTCACAATTCCCTCCTTCGTGATGGGGCTCGTGCTGGTTCTGATTTTCTCCGTCATGCTCGGGCTTCTGCCATCCGGCGGTCAGGACACGTGGATGCACGGCATCCTGCCGACGATCACGATGAGCATTGGGGGGATCGGCATCCTTGCCCGCTTTTCGCGCAGCGCGATGATCGAGGTGATGGGGCAACCCTATATCCGGACGGCGTCCGCCAAGGGGTTGAAGTGGAGCGACGTCGTCTGGAGCCACGCGCTGCCCAATGCCGCCGTCCCGATCGTTACCATCGTCGGCTTCATGGTCGGATCGCTGATCGCGGGTGCCGTTGTCGTGGAGTCGATCTTCTCCTGGCCGGGCATCGGTCGTTTGCTAGTCGTGTCTGTCAGCAATCGAGATCTTGCGGTCGTTCAATGCATTCTCCTGATCATCGCAGCCACGATGGTCGTCTCCAATCTTGTTGTCGATCTGCTCTATGGCTGGCTCGATCCGCGGTTGCGCTCTCACACAGGACATTGAGGAAAGAAGCATGGCTAATGTCGAACTTGGTGAGGCGCGGACCGTCCGAATGGCAAATGGCAGGACGTCGCGGCTGCTGCAAACCGTACCGCCGCTCGTTTTCCTTGGTATTCTGTGGCTTCTCACAATGGTGGTGGTTGCTGCCTTCGCCGACCACATGCGGCCCTACAATATTACCGCCATGGACCTCACCAGCCGGCTTTCCGCACCCGGTTCCACCAAACATTGGCTTGGCACAGACGAGCTTGGTCGCGACGTTCTCTCGCGCCTGATCCAGTCGATCCGCCTCTCGTTGATCATCGCCTTTGGCGCGACGCTTCTATCAGCAGTCTTTGGCACGCTTCTCGGCTTCGCCGCTGCCCGTTTTCGCGGCGCAGTCGAGCACGTCGTGCTCGTGCTGGCGGATTTCCAGGCGGCCTTGCCTTTCCTGATTATGTCGCTTGCCGTGCTCGCCTTTTTCGGCTCATCCATGGTGCTCTTGGTTTGCCTCATGGGCTTCTATGGCTGGGAGCGTTATGCCCGCATTGCTCGCGGCCTGGCCATTGCCGCTGGCGCGCAGGGCTATGCGGCGGCAGTTGTGCAGCTCGGCGCGACCCCGACGCGGGTCTATTTCCGCCACATCCTGCCCAATGTCGCTTCGACCCTCATCGTCTCGATGACGCTGACCTTTCCGGAGATCATCCTGATGGAAAGCGGCCTGTCGTTCCTCGGGCTGGGGGTCCAGCCGCCTGAGACCAGTCTTGGCAACATGGTCGGCTTCGGACGGGAATACCTGACGCGTGCCCCCTGGATCATGTTGGCACCAGCCACGGTCATCATGCTGACGACGCTTTCGATCTCGCTTGCCGGCGACTGGCTTCGCGACAAGCTGGACCCGACCGTCAGCTGAGGCGGACTAAGGGCTCACGTGTCGCAAGCCAGACCTCTCCATTCGACACCGCCGAAGTTCACGCACCCTCAACAAAGGACATGCCCATGAGCAATATCATCTCGACCGGCTTCAATTCCGGCTCCACCGACGGAGAACTCGACAGCCTCGAAGCCGATCTGCGCCGCCTTGCTGGCCTCGGTGTGGAGACCGTCGAACTCGGCCTGACGACCATCGACCTGATCGCCGGTGGCCGCGTCGTCAAGGATCGCGCAGAACGCCTGGCCGCACTGACCGCCCAGTTTCCATTCCGCTACACGGTCCATGGGCTCGTATCGTCCAACTTCATGGATCCGGCAACCGCACGCTATCAGATCGATGCCGCCAAGGCGCTTGTCGAGGTCTGCGATCGGATCGGTGCAAGGGTGATCGTACAGCATGGCGGCCACTTGCGCGCCGACCAGCTGTTCGAGCGCGCCACGGCTGATCAGCGCGAACGCGAGGCTCTGTTCGAGCTGGCTGAACATGCCAAACGCTACGACGTGCGCATCGCCTTGGAAAACATCTTCACCACGGAACCGGGCCAGTACCGGCAGACGCCGGCCGAGGTTGCCGAGACGGTCAAGGCGGTCGGCCATCCGAACATGGTGGCGCTGATCGACTTCAGCCATGCCTATATAGAGGCGACCTATCGCGGCCTGAACTTCCGCGAACAGATCCGCGCCATGGCGCCCGTTGCCGGCCACCTGCACGTCCATGATTCCTTCGGTCGGCCGCAGGCCTTCTACAAGCCCTATCATCTTCAGGAATCGACCGCGCTCGGCATCGGCGACCTGCACATGCCGCTTGGCTGGGGTGACATTGATTGGGAGGACATCTTCAGCGAGCTTGAGTTCCTGCCCGGCACCGTTCTGATGATGGAAATCGGCGCCCGCTATCGCAACGAGCAGAGCGCGTCGCTTGAGCGCGCAAAGGGTCTCATTGCGTTGAATAGCAGCCGGACTGCCGCAGCTGCGGAATAACGGCCGTGTCATTAGAGACTACCTACATTGACTGGCGCAGTAAGCATCGCATTTCACAGACGCAGGTGCTCGGCTTCTGCGTGTTCCGGTTTCCACCCATCAAGGTTGGGAGCAGGGGCGACCAACGCCTTACGCCTACATCATTTACTTGGCGACCCAATCCTTGAGATCGGATCAGCGCTAAGGAGCGCCCGAGCATTCGCCACAGCCCCGCTGCCTTAACCGGTGGCGGGCTTTTTGTTCTTAAGGTAGTCGTGAACATCCCGCGGATATTCAGCTGATGCTTCCAAAGGGGCAGATGCTCAGACCGAAACTGCCCTGTGTTATTATGGCCGTTGTTTATCTTGCGCTTTTCATTATTGCGAAGTGGAACTGACTACTTCTGACCAGCCGCCTCTCCTTAGCCGGGGAGGCCGTTTTTTTGTTGTCTGGAAGTAGTCATCGCTGGAGCCGGTTCCGACGCTCTAGAAGAAGCTCATGCGAGACCAATTGCTTACCCGCCGGACTGAGGCTGATTCCGTCTACCACTTCCTCTGTGACGCCTGCTTCTTGGAAGCTGCGGAGCCGATCATTCGGGATGTCAACTGTTTCGTGGCGATAGAGATGCAAGAGGCAGCTCCATTCTTCGAATGTGAAGTCTCTCCGAGCGATCATGCTGTGTCCTCCTACCTGACAGATCAAGCGATAGCACAGTTACCAGTCGTCTGGCGGTCGGGGAACACGCGTGCGGACGATATAGATGCGAACCGGGATCAACAGCAGGCATGCGCCGAAGAAGCCGAGCAGCAGGAACGTCACCCAGCCGCCCCAATGATAGCCCGCTCTCTCGGCTATGGCGTTTAGAATAAATGCCCCCGACATTCCAATAACTGCCCATCCAAAGGGCAGATGGGTATGCATAAAATGGTCCGCCATCCACCCTGCGAAGAAGCCCACGATGATCGCAGTAAGCCAGCCAATCTCTCCTTCGGTCATAAATGCTGTCTCCGATTGCATCCAGACTGCGCCACGGATGAATTATTAGCAGAACCCGAAGGAAATGTTGCTCGCGATTCGTGGTCAGCGTTGCCGTGTGGCCGTCGTACTCGGCGCTCCGAGACCCTTGGGCTCGTCAGGATATCGCCCGTTTCCCATCCACGGGATCATCAGACGTCGGAACGAAACCGAGCCCTACCCGTTTTGGGTCGGGCCTCGCGTAACTTTCTCCCAGCGAAGCCTCAATGCTCTATTGCCCCGCAACCGCGACTGCCGGGGTTCAAAACAAACTCCCCGCTTCCTTCAGCGGGGTTTTTTCTGAGAGGTAGAGTCGTCAATAGCAAAGTGTGCGGAGCATCCCTGCATAATTGGGCTTGGACTTGCAGTCGCTTACGCCTTGAACACGCCTAGCGTCCTTGTTCCTGTTATTTGAATGTTTCGTGGCGAGCATAGCATTACTGTTACGATCAACTGGCTTCGGAGGAGTCGTGCACGCTGAAAGCGATGCTGCAATGCTCAGACCAATGACCAGAAGCGATACGCGTAACATGATCGTGTTTCTTGCGTCGAGCCAGGCCAACCACAGCACCTCCTTGTCTCTTCATGGGAGGCAGACACAGCAACATTACACCAACCACTAATATTAGTCAGCGACAAAATACACGCCGGTGAATGTCTCGAAGGAACATCAAGGCTCACAATCACTAGGGGTGGCCGTGCGTGACGGGAAGCCGCACTGGCCGGATGCCATGACGCTTCCCATCTTCAAACGATGAACCAGAAGCATTTCATCGCTCTCGGCGTGACGGCCTTTATCGGACTGGTTCGCGTTCTGTTGTCCAGCGTCGCCGCCTGATGTCACCGATCATCAGATCAACCTGTCGAAACTCGTTAGACGTAAGCCTATCCTCAAGCCTGTGCTTGAGCCTTTCTGCTTATGCTGAGTGTCCGGTCGAAAATGGGGGCAGTTCAGTTAGCCTAGACAACACCGCTGACTTTGCGGCCCGGCGCGAGGGGTTAGGCGCCGGCATCTTCGCGACTAGGAACCTTCCGCCCATTAGTCAGTCCGGCGAGAGATGCCTCACCGTCAGTCGCGCGGCCACGCTTGCAGCGCATGAGGCGGCGAGTGTGGCCTGGCATTCGCCATCAATCAGCTCGACGGCACGGAATGAGTAGACCAGTGGCTGGTCCAAAAGGCCGAATAGGCGACACCATACGCAGAAGGAGTCCGCTAAGGGGTGCAGAGCGGACTCCAAAAAGCTCAGAGGTCGATCCCAGGAACAGAACTACGACCGGGCAACAAGCACTTGCTCACATAAGCAAGACGATAGCGAGTCAATTCGACTCACGCCCCGCCCATCATCAAAGGCTAGAGATATTGCGAAGGAGCGCAGCATGATTAAAGGTGCCCATTCGTTCTGCCGACTAATAATGTAGATAGGCATTGCAATCGTTCTGTTGGCACACCACCTACAACTCATCGGCAGCTTCTAAAACGGGCGCTGCCGGGTGCGGGCGCTGAAAGCGTTCCAGCCCCAACAAAGGAGGACGGCATGTCTTCCGCCTCTATTATCTTCTCCAAGGACAATCTCGTGCGAGCCGCGCTACGGTTTCGCTACGTGGACTTTCTCGTCAAATCGACACCAGCAATAAGCCTCGCGTTCATTGTATATGTCACGTTCAAGGGTGTCTTCTGGTAGGCGCAAGGCTTTAAAAATGCGGGCAGCATGCAGCAGCCTCGGGTCTGAAGTAGTTGTTGGCACCTCGTCGACAGTGCCTGTTTCGCGACCAGGAGATTGGGAGGTCTTCCATGGCAATTGTGTTTCCCAACCGAGCCAGAAGCTATGACGGGTCCACGAGGCGGGTTCGCTTCCTCGGCCACGATGGCATGTTCGAAATTCGCTTCTTTGTCGATATCGACGTATTGGCAAATGGACCGTGCGAGATGGCGACGTCGGAACGCGACTGTCTCGCGGCATTTGACAGGCTTCGAGTTAGAATCCTTGGGGTGGCGGAGCGCATATACATGTCAAAACCAAAAAACCTGATCGTTCTTACGCTGGCGGACTTTAAATAGCAGCCGGAAGGACAGTGGTTTCGTAACTTCCCAACCGTAGGAATCCAGTAATGAATGAACGGATGAGCAAAACCCGAGAACGCGCGGAAGCCGAATTCGGGTTGACCCAGACACAATTTCTTTCCCGCACTGGTATGGACCCGAAAATCGACCCCGTCGTCAGAGCGAGGAATGAGAAGACCGCGCAGCTAAAGGCCATGCGCCTTCAGCAAGAGGCCGATACGGCGGCCAAGACACTCAAGGACTGAGGCAATGGCCGCGAGCCTTGCGAGGTCATAGCGAAGATCCGACAGCGCCTTGTTGCCATAGTGGGCGGGGGCGTCCGTCTGCATAGATCCGCTGCGTTGGCATCTCGTGCAGAGTACCGGAGTTCATGCTCGGTGAAATCGGACGGGTGATAGGCCATGCGCATAGCGCCTCTCATTGAAGAGGTTGCCCGCAGCCGCATGCCGATAGGTTGGGGTTCGCACCCGCCCGAGCGCGGAGATGAAATGGCGTTGAGCGCTCGCCGCGTCAAGTTCATCTCACCATCTGTTCCCAGCGCCAGCACAAGAAACCAGCCGGAGTTCAACGTGCAGCCGTTCATCGGAGGTTAATGCCCATTGACCCAGACTAGCAGCCTGAAAGGATGTTCCGATGATGAAGAAGCTCTTGCCCGCACTCGCCGCCGTGGTCCTGGCCGGGTCTTTCGCCCTTCCGGTTGACGCGGCGCCGATCGTTGTGCCAAACGCAGTACCTACGCACGCCACTGACGTCGAGCAGGTCAAACACCGCGGCCATGGAAATGGATATGCGTATGGCCACTATAAGAACCGGCGGTACGCCTATCGCGATTGCCGGTATTACGGCTCGTGCTACCGTCCACGCTACTACGGCTATCCGCGGTATAACGGGTATCCGCGATACGGCTATCGCGACTACTACCCCTACCATCGCAGATCCGGTGTGGGCGTGTATTTTAATTTCTAGCTATCGAAACCCGTCGGGCGCGAATGCCGGCGGGTTTCCTATGCGATGCGCGCAAAAGATAGAGCCCCAGGGATGTTCCTTCTGGCTCTAGTATTCAGCCGTTTCGGCCACGGCAACAATAGGATCACAATTGCAGCTCTTATCGCCGGCGCCGGGCCCCTTACACACAAACTCCGGGCTGCGACCAGCGACAGGAACATAGCACGCCTGCATCACTCCACATCAGCTTCCGATTGGCGTCTAAGGGGATTTGGATCCTCGCCCTTAGCGGCACCGATACCTCGACATATTGGTTTGCAGGATCAAAATCTCCGGTGTCCAGCTTGGCTTGAGCGGCTGACATGCCACCTTCTATGATTTCACTTGAATAGTAGTTCGCCAATCGGGCGCCCATGGCAGCGCATGTCGAACGGTCTCATGCTTACGTTCTACGGCCATTGCGAAATTCCCCTCAAAGTTAACGCGTTCTGAATGTCACGTTTTGGTTGCTTAATACAGCTTTGCTTAATTAGCATAAGAATAGAAAAAGCCCGACGGGACAGGCGTCGACGTCGGGCCTTGAGAGCGGATCCGCCGGCGGGCGAATCCGACCACAGCGTACTTCTAGCGCTGCATCCTATGAACTAGCGGCATGGAGGAAAGTTCCCATGCTGGCCTACGTCCGATGGAAGACTTCGTCTGTTAGGAGCAGGAGAAAGTTGTCGTCGTCGATCTTATTAGCGACTTGGCCGTCCTCAGTCATGTAGTCGATGATGGGCGCTTGAGGCTTCCCGTTCGGCGGAGATGACGGAAATTTTCGTTGTTCGATAATAACGAGGCGGCGTCCAGAGGTGTCTGCACAGTTTATCCGTGCAGTATTTTCAAAGATAGGCATTTGGGATCACGAGAGTTGACATCGATTGCGCCTCGCAGGTGGGGTTCGTGCTCGTCACGATCAATGGCCGGGTTGTTTTGTCGCGGTTAAAGCGCGCCGGATACATTCATGGCAAAAGCTCGGCGCGCTGGGGGCGGGCGCCGGGTATGCTCCGGACCAGCATTAGGCGATGCGTTGGTCCTTGCAGTGTGTGTGGGTGCTGCAATTGAGAGAACTGATGGTGGAGAGGAATGTTTGCGCTAGCTACGAGAAGCTCAATGAGCGGTTATGACACTGGCGATAAAAATCAAAATAATTGAATTAAAGCAATTGGATGTTGCGGACGAGGTGTCGACCGAATTGGTGTCCGCGACAGTTCGCAGGCTTCGTTATCGCTTTGATCAAGGAAATTACAATGAGCCTGACCCCAAGCAAGGCTCAGCGGGACAAGGCGCGGTCCGCGGCTCGTCTCGGCCGGAAGTCCATCATGGACCAGCTGAAGGATATTCGGATTTGACCAGAAGCAGGAGCGCGAATGACTCAGTGCACAGCAGCGAGCCTAACCGCGGACTTGGCGTCTTCAGCGTTCATCCGGCCCTCTACGACGGCCCGGCACGCTTTCCATGCTCGTTGCCATTTGGCAGTGTCCTGGTTCGGCTCATGGATGAGCCATGTCAATGCCTCCTCTGCGGAGCCGACGACAATGCGAATGCGGCTGTCTCCCAGCACAAGGGGCTTTTCCCATCGGTGTACCAACATGGCCGCTCTCCAATCATGAGGGGGTATCGCGGTATCGGGCATCCGCTCCGCCTCCCGATAGATGGGTAGCGGCCACCTTAGTTCAATCGTCGACAAGCTGAAGGATATCAAGATTCGAACATGCAGACCCTCAATCGAGCCTTCAACCCGTACAAGGAAGACAGTTGGCGAAGGAGACGCGTGCCGAGGAACTGAGGTTCCGAGCGGCGCGCCGTGACGAAGGCAAGTCCGGCCAGTGGAAGCCAGAGGCCGACCTGTGGTTTGCGATCAAGGCCGCGCCAGGATCCCGGCGCTCGCCATCCGCACCTGTCATTGAGGAGAGGGCGCCTAGCCTGAGCCTTATCGAGCGCAATCTTGCCAATGCCGGCTTCGAATCCTTCATGCCGACCTACCGGATCGTCGTGAAGCATCATCGGAACAGGAAGTTTATCGAGCGCCCCTTCCCGATCTTCACCGGCTATGTATTCGTCAACCTGCCGACACAGCGGTTCGGCCCGGTCGAGTCCGTCGAGGGTGTCGGGAAACTTCTGAAGTGCAGCCGGACCTACGGCGAAGCCCCAGAGCCGTTCAGCTTCCGCAAGGAGTGATTGATCGCCTCCGATACATGGTCTGGGAGGACGACCAGGAGTACCTGCTGGAAAAGGCTTCACGCATGCGACAGGAGGAAGTTGATCGGGAGATGATGGATGGCAAGACGGCTGCATCAAGAGCTAGCCGCAAGATCCGGAACGCCGCACTCGACCCTCGGTCGGCCGCAACGCCTATCCCGCTAGAGTTTTCTACTAGCGGTAGGTTCTGATACCACTATTGCAGTACGTGCGATGGATGGTTGGTTGTGCTCTTATGGGCGTGGCCCAAATTCGGCCTCTGTAACAATGCTCGGGGGTCCGCGAACCCCTGCGGACCTCTTAATTCCCCCAAATTATTTAGCCGCACTAATGCAAACGAGGCGTCGCACTTTCATCGCCGAGCGATATTTTTCGCATGGCTTGCAAAGTCGCTCGCAAGCAGAGAGGCGCACTGCCATGCGGAACCCCAAACAAGGCCAGTGCGCCTCTCCCCCACATGTCTCAAAGCGACGCAGCTGTAGTGAAGAACGCGTCGATCTGCTCCTCTGTGAAGCCCATGGTAGCCAAACCCGCTGCCATCATCGGCTCAGTCCGGACGAACGATCCTGAATACGCATAGGCGATCTGAATTGCCTTGGACTGCGAAGCGCTCCACGCGTCGACTTCCTCCAGGAGGCGGCGGCTAGAAACTGTAGCTTGAACTGCCCAGCGGAAACGCTTTCTGCTTTCCGCTCCATGACAGGCCCCGAGGCGCTGAATTCCGCCTCTTCCTCCGGGGTCATTTCATGCTCGACACCATTGACGATTTTCTTCATCCGCGTTGCGCCGTTGTCCGCGAGAACCGCGGTGTAGTTCCCCGATTTCGTCGCTTAGGTCGACCCCACGACGGGAGAACCGTTTCTCGCTCAGGCCGCTGGCGTCGAACACGGAAACCTCGTTGGCCGCAGATACCCCATTCCACATACCTTCGATGGATTTGCAACGACCGGCACTACGGGGTGGCATCGTTCCTCGTCCAAGACATGGGCCGCTTCGAAGAATTCAAGGGCCGCCCCTTGAACTCTCACAGTCAAAGCAGCCTGCCGAAGTACAGAAATATGCTTCCGGCAAATCCGCCCTCCAGCGCGCAGGGTTTAGCACGAAAGCCCTACCTGCAGGCGAGATACTCGACATTATCAAAGCCTGGTTTTTGTTAGCTGTGCGGGTGGGAATGAACCTCACCCGCCTAGCAGTTTTTGCACCTGCCGCGCCTGGCATGCCGACAGACCGGCGGTGAGAATGATGGCGACTACCTCTTGGCACCAGCCGACAGCACCCGGTGTGTTGCATCGTCGAGCGCATGGCTTGTTTGGACCCCATCCTGCTTCAAGCCACACGCGGTGCTAGCGCAGCCGGCCAGGCTAAATTAGGAAGGCAATGCAGATCGCGATGGTCTGCTTCATCATCGCTTTCTCACGTTGGTCCTTTCGACGCAGCAAAAGGCGAATTCAACGGAACTCCCGATATCTCTTGCTATTCACCGGCCAATGATAGCTAGGTCTGTTTTCACGAGGAGACTGCGCAAATGGCCAAGGGTCAGGTACGAAGCAACAAGGAAGTTAGGAAGCCCAAAAAGGACAAGGGTGCCCCCAAAAGCGCCCCGCCCACGCTAGGTTCTCAGGTCAAGGATAGCCAAGGCGGCTTGAAGAAGAAGTAAGGTATGCAGAGGCGAAATACAGTCGCCTGTTCTACGCCACGCAATAAGGAGACCGTAGTGTCAAACCAAAGACCGCGACGCGGCAAAGGCGATCCGGGGTTCTCGGGGCGTGAACCATACCACGTTGCAACCTTTGCAGAGAAGCACGGCATCGCCACGTCCGATGCACAGCGCATCATCAAAATGCATGGATCTGACCGTGATGCTTGTGACAAGGCCGCTAACCGGCTGAAATAGCATAGATAGCCGAGGGCGGCGGGTGAAGGGTCGATTGTGGCTGTACCGTTCGGCTCGCTACAGGAGTTGCCGGAACGCCACGTCTTATTGCTGTGGCCGGACGCGCAGAAACTAACGCCTGATCTCCAGACCAATCAATGTCGCTGCAGCGGGAAACGCCACTTGCAGAGCATAGTAGACGAGCCTTCCCGCGTTTGAGAGACCGAGGTCATAGTACTGCTCGATCCATCGGAAAACGGCTTCTGCCACTTCCCTCCGGCCCTGCCCGGACTTTGTCGGAACCCCGCTCTATATCAACGTTGATCAGATCGTCTCGGTCAGCCAGCCGGGCAACCAAACGGTGGTCGTCGTATCTGCCCCAGGACGAGACGGAGCCCTTGCATACGCCGTTGACGAACCCTGGAGTGTGCGGAGGGGGAGGTTCCGGGAAGGGGTCCAGCCGACCGCAGAACCTCCCTGTCGCTCCATGGGAGGCAGACACCGGGATTTTACAAGCAACCCATAATATTAGCCAGTGGAAAAATGCACGTTCTCGGGATACTGGCGAGTCTCGGGGAGGATGTGGGCCAACGCGTCAGTAATGACAACTTGAAGGAGCGCGAGGCTCAGAAGCGATCTGATGACGCCGTTCTGGCATCCCCCATCCACTGTTCGCGCTGTGACTGCCCTCTCCAAAGGGGACGAGATGGATTGCGCAGCTGTGCAATATTTCTCCCATATCGGCCCTACTGTCATGAGTCTGTGACGCGCCGGGCGTAGCACGGCCTTCTACACGCGAGCCAATGGAGAGGGCTATGAACAGACGCGACTTCCTTGTCACCACAACCGCCGCCGCCGGCATGCTCATGCTGCCACGCCTGGCACGGGCCGCGACAAAGACGATCGATCTCTATAGCGGATCGGACGCGAATATCATCGACTTCTGGAACAACATCGTCCGCCCCGCCTTCGAAAAGGCTCATCCGGATTTGGCCGTGAAGATTACCGATGCCGGTGACAATACCGGTTTGCGCGCGATTGCAGACCGCGGTCTGGCAGCGCTCAAGACGAAGACAGACCCGCAGGCCGATATCTTCGAAACCTTCGATCCACGTCTTCCGCCGACAGGCGCTGAAGCTGGTCTCTGGGTGGAGTTCTCGGCGCAGAACGTCGAAGGCTTCGACCACGTCAATCCGCTCGCATTCGACAGCAAGTATTCGCTTCCCTATCGCGGTTCGCAGGTCTTGCTTGCATATGACAAGACCAAGCTCGACCCGAAGGATGCACCCAGGAGCTGGGAACAGCTGACGGCCTGGATCAAGGCCAATCCGGGCCAGTTCATCTACAATCGTCCCGACAAGGGTGGCTCCGGCGGAAACTTCGTCCGCCGCGCCATCCATGAAGCCAACGGTCGTGACCCGAAGAAGTTCACGATCGACAACTTCACGGCCGATTACGCCAACCAAGCCGTAACGCCGGCCTGGGCACTTCTCAACGATCTGGCGCCGTCCCTCTACGAGAAGGGCGCCTATACGGCCGGCAACACGCAGTCGATCCAGCTTCTGGCGCAGGGCGTCGTGACGATGACGCCTGTCTGGTCCGACCAGGTGCTACAGGCGATCTCGCAAGGTGTTCTGCCGGAGACGACCGGTCTCGTTCAGCTGGGCGATCTCGCATTGTGCGGCGGCTTCTCCCGCATGACCGTGTTCTCGAACGGTGCCAACACGGACGCAGCAATGAAGCTCGCCGCCTTCCTGCTGACCCAGGAAATGCAGGAAGCGATCATCACCGAGATCGGCGGTTTCCCGGGCGTATCCTGGGAGCACATCTCGGACGAGCTACGCCAGAAGTATGCCGATGTCATCCCGGCGACCATCCCCACCTTCCCGGGCGGTGATTGGGAAACCACCATCAACGACGGTTGGTATCGCAACGTCGCACCGGGTATCAGCCGCACCTGATGCGCAGGTCAATGTCACTTCCGCTGCTGGCGCGATGGTCCGCGCCGGTGAGAAGCCAAGGTTGGGTGGGGCTTGGTTTGGTAGCCCTGCCTGTGCTTCTCCTGGCTTGGCTGATCATCTACCCGATCCTGTCGGCGGTCGCGAGCACGATCTTCGTCGCGCAGCCGGGTGGCGCATCGGGGATATCCTTCGCCTCCTACCGGTTCTTTTTCAGCGACCCCTACAGTCGTGCCAACCTTTGGATCACGCTTTGGACGACGCTGGTTTGCGGAGTGCTGCTTCTGGCAATCAGCCTGCCGATCGCGCTCTATCTCCGGTTTTCCCGTGGGCCGCTCTCGGCCTATGTGCAAGGGCTTGCCATCTTTCCGATGTTCGTGCCCTCGATCATTCTGTCCTATGCACTGATCCGCACGATTGGTCCCAATGGCGCCGTCGACGTGTTGCTGAATGCCGTTGGGTTGCCGAAGCTGCCGTCGCCCTACCTGACGCCGTGGGGGCCGGTGATCGGTCTCGTCTGGGATAACCTGCCGCTCACGGTCCTCATGCTGACGGCCGGACTGGGAAATATTCCGAAGAGCTCCATTGAAGCCGCACGGGACGTCGGCGCTTCGCCGCTGCGCGTCTTCCTGTCGATCATCATGCCGCGGATGGGCAATTCCCTGCTCGTCACCACGTCTTTCGCAATCCTCGGCATCTTCTCGTCCTTCACGCTGCCTTATCTTCTCGGGCCGGCATCGCCGGAGATGATGGGGCCCTTCATGCAGCGGACGTTCTCGGACATGAACGACCCCGTCAACGCTCTGACGCAGGCTGTCATCGCCTTCGGCTTCTGCCTTGTCTTCGGAGTGCTTTACGTGCGTTCGATCGCCCGAAACAGGGGAGGCGTGTGATGCGGCACGGAAGGCTTGTCATGGCGGAGATGGATTGGATCGGCGCCTTGCTGGCATTGCTGCTGACGCTGTTCATCGCTTTGCCGCTTGTTGTCGTCGGAACCTGGGCTTTCAGCGAGGTCTGGCGCTACCCGGCTGTGATCCCCCAGCAGTTCGGACTGCGCTACTGGTCGCTGACATTGTCGCGAACGGATGTGTGGGACGCCCTTTTTCTGAGCCTTCGTCTGGCGACGACGGTGACCATCCTTTCAGCGGTAATCTGTCTCCCGGCCGCCTATGCCTTCGCACGCATGAAATTCCCGGGCAGGGACGTTCTCTTTCTGTCGTTCCTGGCGTCGCATGCCTTCCCGAAATTCGGGCTTCTGGTGGCGATCGCCGGGATCTTTCTTCAGATCGGATTGATCAGCACGTTCTGGGGCGTGGTCCTCATTCAACTGGTCGGAACGCTGATGCTGATGATCTGGATTCCCGTGGCGGCCTTCAAGAACGTCGATCGGCGAATGGAAGAGGCCGCGCGCGATGCCGGGGCAACCCCTTTGCGTGTCTTCTGGTCGATTACCCTGCCGCAGGCGGCGCCAACGATCGCTGCGGCCCTCCTGCTGACCTTTGTCGGGACGTTCTACGAAACCGAAGGGGCGTGGCTGATCGGCGCGCCGCAGATCCGCACGATGCCGGTCCTCATGGTCACCTTCATCAACAACCAGATCGTCGTCCAGTATGGCGCCGTCCTATCGGTGATGCTGTGGGTTCCCTCTTTCGTCGCACTGATGTTTGCCCGAAGAGTGGTCGGCACAGGTGCCTTCGCAAGGGGGCTGGGAGCATGATGTTCATTGCGGCGGATGGCACCGGGAAGGGCTTCAGATGGCACGCTTGACCATAAAAGGGATATCCAAGAGCTTCGGCGCCACCTATGCGGTCCGCGATGTCTTCCTCGATGTCGAGGATGGTGAACTTGTCTGTTTGCTTGGTCCTTCCGGATCGGGCAAGTCGACATTGCTGCGCATGATCGGCGGCTTCGAAAGACCGACCGCGGGAGGCATTCTGATAGATGCAAAGGATGTTACGTCACTGCCGCCGGAAAAACGTCCGACAGGCATGGTGTTCCAAAGCCATGCCCTGTGGACGCATATGGACGTCTTCAACAATATTGCATTCGGCCTCAAGCTTCGCCGCCTTCCCAGAGCCGAGATAAAAGAGCGCGTCGAAAAGGCGCTGGCGCTCGTTGGTCTTGCCGACTACGGCAGGCGCATTACCACGCAGCTTTCCGGTGGCCAGCAGCAGCGTGTGGCGCTGGCCCGCTCGCTGGTGCTCGAACCCAAGATCCTCCTGCTCGACGAGCCCTTCGCCAGCCTCGACCAGCACTTGCGTGAGCGGTTGCGTGAGGAGGTGCGCGACATCCAGCAGCGGCTTGGCATCACGACGCTCTTCGTCACGCACGGACAGGACGAAGCGTTGGCGCTCGCCGACCGGATCGTCGTGTTGCGCGATGGCTGCACCGAGCAAATTGCGCCGCCCGATCGCATCTACCGCGAGCCAGAGACCGAGTTTGTCGCTGGGTTCATCGGTTCGATGAACTTCATTCGCACCACGGTCAGGAATGGCATCAGCCAACATGCAGCCTTTTCGCTTCCTGTTCCCGTTGCGGACGGAGAAATCATACTTGCGATTCGACCGGAAGCATTGTCGCTTGTTGCCGCGAAGGAGATGGGTACCGGCATCGTTCACCGCAGCATCGATTTTGGCACCCATAAGATCGTCGACGTCGATCTCAGCGACGGAACAAGAATGAAAGCGATGACATCAAGCAACAGTGACTGGACCATGGGCACGTCGGTGGAACCGGTGGCGGCCGCCTTCAGGGCGTTCCGAGACAACCGGCTCGTTCACGAGTCCGTCGCGGTCCCGACACAGGAGAACAATCGGGTGTTTGGTCATGCTTGAGGGCCGTGGAATTGCGATCGACAGAGCAGGGCATCGTACCTGGCTGAAGTGGCACCGGGGACATCGATTTGCCGGCGACATCTCCTTTTCCGGCGCGCGCATCGTGGAGGGCATGGAACTCGGCGCCAGCGTCGAGGTCGATCTGATGCGCTTTGCCGGTGATGGTTTTGCGGTGCTGCACGACGAGACGCTTGATGCCGCGACAACCGGCACCGGGATGGTTCGATCCGCATCCGAGGCTTACCTGCGTGGCTTGCATCTTCGCGATCCTTTCGGGGCGCCGAGCGAACACAAGGTCATGATGCTTGCGGATCTCGGGCACCTGTTGGCTCAGGTCGGCCGGGATCCGAGGGCGGGCTTGCAGCTTGACCTGAAAGAAAATTCCGACGTCATTCGCGACGCCGACATCGCCGCATTCGCGGCGGCTATTTCGCCTGTTGCCGACTCAGTTATTCTTTCAGGCGGTGACTCGCTTGCCGTCGAGCGGCTCTCGCATGCAGTGCCTGACATGGCAATCGGCTACGACCCCTGCCACGACGGCGCCATCGAGCGGCTGATGGAAACACGCGATTTCGTGGGTTTTGTTGCCGGTGCGCTACGAGCCGTGCCGCGCGCGCAAATGATCTATCTCGATCGCCGCCTGGTGCTATTTGCGGATCAGGCTGGCTACGACGTGATCGGCGCATTTCAGGGGGCAGGGCGGCTCGTCGACGCCTATACGATCAACTCCGCCGTCCCTTCCGCTTTGCCCGGCGTCAAACGGCTCCTGGAACTGAAGGCTGACCAGATCACGACGGATGATCCGGTCGGGCTGGAACGGCTTCTGATCGAAGATCAGGCCTGAAAGCCTTTGACAAGCCAGGGATGGAGGACAGGATTGCCGGCAACGATGTCTCCGTTCGCGGTGAGGGGTCCACCATCAAACGCCGAGATTTTGCCGCCTGCCTCGCGCACCAAAAGGGCGGAGGCGCCGTAGTCGTGCAGTGACAAGCCATCCTCAAAAAAGCCGTCCAGGCGACCACAGGCGACATAGGCGATCGACAAGGCCGCCGAACCCAGCCGCCGCACGCCCGCGGTTGTGGCCATCAACCGCTTGACCGCGTTGAAATACACGTCTTCCGGCACGGCCTTCAGTTGTCCGGGAATCGGCAGGCCGGCCCCTACGAGCACGTCTTCAACTCCCTTCGAGCTCACACACCGGATCCGCTCGCCATTCAAATAGGCTCCGCCGCCGAGCTCCGTGCTGAAAAGCTCATCCAGCATCGCGTCGTAAACGACGCCGGCGACAAGTTCGCCGTCCTCTACGATCGAGATTGTCATGCCGAAATGCGGAATGCCCCAGGCGAAATTTGTCGTCCCGTCGATGGGATCGATATAGATGACAGGCACGCCGTCCTTTGCGTTCCGGTTGCCGGCTGCTTCTTCGCCTTTGATCGCGTAGGCGGGAAAGGATCGGTTCAACTCATCGACGATGATGCGCTCGACGGCAACGTCGATCTCGGTCTGATAGTCCCTCGGCGCTTTTGCGACCAATTCGCCATCAAGGCGGCGACGCAGCGATGTTCGCGCTTTAGCGCCTCCAAGGAGAACGGCTTCCGCCAATGCCGCAAGGCGCGGCGAGGCAGTCGGTGAGATGCGGGATGACACGGGACGGATTTCGGCGAGATTTGGATTCGACATCGTCATGAGGTGATGGCAGAGCCGCATGAAGCTTTGATGACGGGACGTCGACGCCAGCGTTGGCGGCGGTGCCAAGGCGCGTCCAAACGCCAGACGTGGACCCTTGAATAGGTTTTGTGTGGCCGACACCCGAACTGAGCGATTATTATATCACCGCCGGACGATCACGCGTGTTCCCGGACGGACCATCTCGTAGAGCTCCTCGACGTCCTCGCGGTACATGCGAAAGCAACCGCTTGACGCATTCGTGCCGATCGAGGACGGATCATTGGTGCCATGGATGCGCAGCAGGCCGTCCGCAAGATAAATGGCCCGTGTACCCAGCGGATTGGAAGGGCCGGGGCGCACGACCATTGGCAGTCTCGGATTCTTCTGGCGCATGCTGGCCGTCGGTCGCCACTCGGGATATTTGCGCTTCGACGTGACATGGGTCGTGCCGTACCATCGTTTTCCCTGGCGCCCGACCGCAATCGGATAGGCGAGCTGTTCACCTTGAGGCGTCGTATAGACAAGCGTGTGCTCGCGTGTGGCGATGACGATTGTCCCGCCCCTTTCCGTTCGGGGTTGGCGCTGCGGCACCGGCTCGCCATAGTCGGGCGGCGGTCCATATGGACCATACGGATCATAGTAGCCGTAGTCGCCATAGTCACCGTAGTCGTCATAAGGTCCGTAAATCTGCGCCTCGGCCTGAAAGGCCGCAAACAAAAGCACTGTTGCAAATAGAACCAGGAACTTCATTGTCCGCTATCCGCTTGTTTTGATGCAAGATAACCGCGAAATTCTGTGGCGCCATTGTGGCGGCCGATGTTCCGACGCTACACGCGACGTCGATGCGGAATTTAGGCTTCTTATCATGTCCCAGCCTTATTCCCAGCCGACGTTGCCCCACTGAGAGCTCACAGCAGCCTGCTGATCGATGGCCACGGAAGGAAGAACTAGAAACCTAATTCCGCATTATGACCCTCTGCCGCTGGAGTCCTCGCTTTTTTGGTTCGCGGCTCTTTGTTTTTCCTAAGTCAGACTAAGTATTTTCTGCTTTTTTCAAACTGGCTTCGGTTTGATCACCGCCCCAGATCTGACCGGGATTGCGCACAAGCGAATTGTTCCCCCCCAAAAAACCTGATCCGGATTGGTTATGACAGAGTTCGGCCGCTCCAGTGTCGCTGGATTTGTCCAATCGATTGGTGCCCACACTTGCTACCACCAATTAGATGCACAGCGCAGATCATTTGAACGTGGATCGTACCGGTGAGACTTGCGGAGGCTTCGAGCACGCGGCTGGAAACGCAAATCCGGACACAAATTGCAACCGGGATCTTATATAAGTCATAAAATGCTCTCACAAGTACTGCCGAATCGCTCAGCAATCGCGCTGTCGCGGTTCGAAAGAAGACAGTCATTCGACGACGTGACTGGAACACGACTTCGCGCTTAACGCCTGATTTGGCGATTTAGCGCGGAATGAAGAGACGCCGCTGTTTGCGGTCGTCATTCGGTCTCTTTTGCCTCAGTCTAGGCAAGCGATCTCGATTTCTCGACCACCGAAGCCTCGGCGATGGTGTGTCTGCGCTACGACCACAAGGAGTCCATTTGTCTGAAACCGGATCCCTCTCGCAGCCGCGACCCTTCTTTGGGCTTTTCTCGTCGTTGCGTGTTGGCGCTCTGGGGCTTGGTGTAACCAGTTGCCTCGTCAATATCCTGGCGCTCAGTGGCTCGTTCTTCATGCTCCAGGTCTATGACCGCGTCATTCCCAGCCGCAGCCTGCCGACCCTCGCCGGTCTGGTCATCATCGTTGTGTCCCTCTTTGCGTTCCAATGGCTTCTGGATCTGACGCGATCCCTGCTTCTCGGGCAGATCGGACGGGCGGTGGATGAGCGGTTCTCAGGGCGGGCCTTCCTCTCAGTCGCGCTGTCGGCATCGCGCAAGCCGGCGCCGGGAGACGGTCTGCAGACGATCCGCGATATCGATACAGTGCGTGGATTTCTGTCCGGCCCTGGCCCGGGAGCGTTGTTCGACCTGCCCTGGATGCCCTTCTACCTCGCCCTCTGCTTCCTGTTTCATCACTGGATTGGCCTCACGGCCGTGGCTGGCGCGCTTCTCTTGACGGGGCTGGCGCTGCTTGCGGAGCTGAAGTCACGCGGTCCGACGAGGGAGACGGCCACCATCCTTTCTGAGCGAATGGCTTTCGCCGAAACCGCGAGGCGCAATTCGGAAGCGGTCGTCGCAATGGGCTTTGGTGGGACGCTCTCGGCGCGCTGGGCCGAAGTCAACCGGCGCCACCTCGACAGTCACTTGCGCACGGCTACTTTCGTCAACTCGCTTTCAACCCTGTCGCGCTCCGCGCGCATGTTGCTGCAGTCCGCCGTGCTGGCCGTGGGCGCTATACTCGTCATTCGACAGGAAGCAACTGGCGGCATCATGATTGCGAGCTCCATTCTCGTGAGCCGCGCGCTCGCCCCGATCGAGCTTGCCATCGCGCACTGGCGAGGATTTGCGGCTGCCCGCCAGGCATGGTCGCGCCTCGACCGCGAGGTGCAGCTCTCCGACGGGCGGCTTCATGACGTCGCGCTGCCGGCGCCGCGGCAATCACTGGCCGTGGAGAACCTTCATCTGGCGGCTCCGGGCTCGAAGATGCCGATCATTCGCGGGCTGTCCTTCGAGGTCCAAGCCGGCGAGGCAGTTGGCATCGTCGGTCCGAGCGCCTCGGGCAAGTCTTCGCTGGCGCGGGGCATCGTCGGCCTATGGCCGGCCCTTGCCGGGGATATCAGGCTGGACGGAGCGTCGCTTTCACAATGGACTGCGGAAGCACTCGGCCGCAGCATCGGTTACCTGCCGCAGGACGTGTCGCTGTTCGACGGAACCATCGCCGACAACATTGCCCGGTTCGATCCGGAGGCCTCTTCGGAGTTGATCATCGCGGCTGCCAGGGCCGCGGGTGTCTACGATATGATCGTGAGCTTTGCCGATGGCTTCGATACGCGGATCGGCGAGCAGGGCAGAACCCTGTCGGCGGGCCAGCGGCAACGCATCGGGTTGGCAAGGGCCCTCTACGCGGATCCGTTCCTCGTTGTGCTCGACGAGCCGAATTCCAATCTCGATGTTCAGGGCGAGCTGGCACTCTCGCAGGCAATCGAGGCCGTTCGGTCGCGGCAAGGGGTGGTGTTGATCATCGCTCACCGGGCGAGCGCGCTTTCCGCGGTCGACAAGGTGCTGGTTCTCGAGGGCGGCCGGGGCAAAGCGTTCGGCCCTAAGAACGAAGTTCTCAAGACAGGACCAAAGTCAGTCGCTGCGACCGGTTCCTTCGTCCGACTGCTTCGCGCCGGCGGGGAGTTGTCGTCATGACCGGGGCTGTGACATCGACGGAACGAGCGATCCGCCGACTTACGTTGCTTGCCCTTGCGACAGCTGCCCTGCTCGTCGGGGTTCTTGGCGGGCTTGCCTCGGCGATCCGTATAAACGGCGCGGTGATTGCCCAGGGGACGCTGGTCGTCGACAGCTATGTGAAGCCGGTGCAGCACCAGAAGGGCGGCACTGTGGGACAGGTCTTCGTCCGCAACGGCGATCGCGTCACGGCTGGCCAGATACTCGTTCATCTCGACGACACCCAGACGAAAGCGAATCTTGCGATCGTATCGCGGCGGCTGCGAGAGCTTGCAGCGCGATCAGCCAGGCTTTCTGCAGAGCGTGACGGCGGGAACGCCATTCTTTTTCCAGCGGTCGTCAGGGATGCCGATGCCACTCAGGCTCCCGCCCTCATGAGCTCCGAACAGCGGCTGTTTGATGACCGTCGCGCATCGCTCAGCGGAAGGACGGCGCAACTGCGCGAGCGCGTCCGCCAGCTCGACCAGCAGGCCGAAGGACTGTCGGCCCAGCAGGAGGGCAAGCGTCGCGCCATCGGCATCATTGGCAAGGAGCTTGCAAGCCTGGAGCCGCTGCTTCGGCAGGGAGTTATTCCCGCAACCCGCGTCTACACCCTGCAACGTGATGCGGCCGATTTGACGGGAGAATTCGGCAGCCTCGTTGCCTCGACCGCGGAGATCAAAGGAAAGATCGCCGAAACGGAGCTGCAGATTATCCAGGTGGGTGACGATCACAGAAGCGAGGTCTCCGAACAGCTGAGGCAGGCGGAGGGCGACAGTGGCGAATACGCCGAGCGGCGCGTTGCGATAGAAGACGAGTTACGACACGTCGACATAAGGGCGCCGCAAGACGGCATCGTCCATCAACTTGCTGTCCATGCGAAGGGTGCCGTGGTCACGCCAGGTGAGGCCGTCATGCAGATCGTGCCCGATCACGACATGCTCACGCCCGAGCTGAAATTGTCGCCACAGGACGTCGACCAGGTCGCAGTCGGCAAGGAGGTCAGCCTGCGGTTCTCCGCGTTCAGCTACAGGACAACACCGGAATTGAAGGGACGCGTTGCATCTGTCTCCGCTGACCTGACAACGGACACGCATTCCGGCCAATCCTACTACACGCTCCGGGTCGCGGTGCCCGAGAGCGAATGGCAGAGGCTTGGCAAGCTGGCACCGGTTGCCGGAATGCCCGTCGAAGCCTTCATCGAGACAGGCGAGCGCACGGCGCTCGGTTATCTCGCAAAGCCGTTTACGGACCAGTTGGTCCGTGCATTTCGGGAGGAATGACGACAGCCATCGGAGGAGGGAGACCATGAGAAGCACAAAAACCCGAAGGAGTTGATAATGGCAAAATCAATACAAAATGCTGTCGGCCAACCGCTGTTCTACAGTGGCGCCTCGACCGCATGGTTCTCCGCAACCGGTTCCGGCCCTGTGCTGAATGGCACATCCGGCAACGACTCCATATGGGGTGACAGTTCCGTCAACGTGACCATGCACGGCGGAACCGGCGATGACATCTACTATCTCTATTCCGCCATCAACCGTGCTGCGGAGGAACCTGGCGGAGGAACCGACACCATCAACACCTGGATGAGCTATACGCTTCCCGAGAATTTCGAGAACCTGACCGTAACAGGCGCCGGGCGCTATGCTTTCGGCAACGCCCAGGACAACATCATCTCCGGAGCCTCTGGAACCCAGACGATCGACGGAGGTGCAGGCAACGACGTGCTGATCGGCGGAGGCGGAGCCGATACATTCCTCGTCACCAAGGGCCACGGGAGTGATCTGATCGTCGATTTCAGCAGCGACGATACGGTGCGCCTGAACAGCTACGGGCTTTCGTCGTTCGAGCAGGTGCTGGCTCATACGACGCAGGAGGGCGCCAACCTGCGGCTGGATCTCGGTGGCGGTGAGAGCCTCGTCTTTGCCAATACCGAGGTGTCGGATCTGCAGGCGAGCCAATTTCAACTGACGCTCGACCGCTCGAAGCTGGCGCTGAGCTTCGATGACGAATTCAACAGCCTGTCCTTGCGCAGTGGCGATCAGGGCACGTGGGATGCCAAGTTCTGGTGGGCGCCGGACCGCGGCAGCCCGTTGACCGGGAACGGTGAGCTGCAGTGGTATATCAACCCGTCCTACGCACCGACTGCAGCGGCAAATCCATTCTCTGTGAGCAACGGCGTATTGACGATTTCTGCAGAACCCGCTTCGCAGGCGATGCAGGCGCAGATTGACGGCTACGACTACACATCTGGTCTCCTGAACACCCATTCATCCTTTGCCCAGACCTATGGCTATTTCGAAATTCGTGCCGATATGCCGACGGAACAGGGCGTCTGGCCAGCCTTCTGGCTCCTCCCGGAGGACGGCTCCTGGCCACCAGAACTCGACGTCGTCGAGATGCGCGGTCAGGAGCCGAACGTTGTCAATGCCACAGTCCATAGCGACCATGGTGGCGCACATACGATGACGTCCTTTCCGGTCAAGGTGGCAAGTACTGAAGGCTTCCACAACTACGGCGTTCTCTGGGACGAGGATCACATCACCTGGTACTTCGATGACGTTGCAGTCGCGCAGACGGATACACCCGAAGACATGCACGATCCCATGTACATGCTAGTCAACCTCGCTGTCGGCGGTACGGCTGGAGCGCCGTCCAACGGTCTGGCGAACGGATCGGAAATGCACATCGACTATATCAGGGCCTACACCCTCGCGGACAGCCCATTGCACGCTGCGACGGAAGCCACTGCGAGCAACGATTGGCACATCTGACGAGGTGAAAGCCAAGCGGGATGAGGTCGGAGGGTCATGATGGCGCCAGTCATCCCGGGCCCCTTGAGCATCGTTATCCGTTAGCTTGCTTCGACGATGCTTTGATATCGCGTGCGCCGATCCCTCAGGCGTTCGCGATATCGCTCCTGGCTTGCAGACAGATGAGCGCGCATGGCGTCGCGCGCACCGGTAGCGTCGCCTGCAGAAATTGCATTGAGGATGGCAAGATGTTCCCGCTGCAATCCGGCCTGGTAGCTTGCCGAGAGAACCTCTTCGGTGGCGTAAGGAGAGGTGACGTCACAAGGGATGGTTCGCGCCCCGAGGGCGTCGAGGACTTCAACATAGAAAGGGTTGTTGGTTGCCTCGGCGATCGATCGGTGGAATGCAAAGTCGGCCTGGCCGGTGGGCTTGCCAAGCTGCAGGAGCCGATCGAACTCGAAAAAGCTCTCCTGAATCTGCGCCTCCTGCGAGGCGTTTCTGCGGGTGGCGGCCAGCGCCGCACCTTCAGCTTCAAGCGCGATGCGAACTTCAAGCACGTTCAGGGCGTGCGATATGTTGCTTGATCGGTCCTGTCTTATGATCGGAGCGGACGACTGGTGACCAATCACGAAGATGCCTGCCCCTTGTCGCGTTTCCAGCAACCCATCGGCCGAGAGAGCCGCGATCGCCTCGCGAATGACGGTCCTGCTGACGTCGAAGGATTCAGCGAGTTGGGCCTCCGTCGGCAACTTCTGTCCGACGGAGATCTGGCCTGAAAGGAAGTCCTGTCGGAGGGAGTTGGCGATCCGTTCAGAGAGCTTCTGTCGTCGTGATGGGCCACCATCGACCGGGGGAGGAATTGCGTTCAAGGGTGTTTTCGCCTCTGCAAATGATGTCCGAGCATACCGCCAGTGCCCCATTAAGACAACAATTGTGGATGTTGTCATACAAAATCTCAGACTCCGATGCGTTCGATGATAATTCCTTACAATTCAGAGCTTTGACATATCAAGGCTATCGATAGGTGATCCGAATGAAGCGATTGCGGTTGCTCAAGTATGATCAATATGTATGATGACTTGGAAGGACATGGGAGGCAACGTGACTCACACTGACTACACCAATCGCTATGCGATTGATCCTCGGGCCGCAGCGGGATTTGGGACCGCCGAGCTTCGCGAAAACTTCTTGCTGCCACCGCTGTTTCTGGCCGGCCGCATCCAGCTTCACTACACCAATTACGACCGGATGATCGTCGGTGGTGCCATGCCGACTTCTGCGCCGCTTTCACTGGAAACGATCAAGCCTGCCGGGACCGACACGCTTCTGGCCCGGCGCGAGCTGATCGCTGTCAACATTGGTGGTGCCGGCATCGTCGTCGTCGATGGCGAAGAGTTTCAGGCCGGTACCCGCGACATGGTCTATGCCGGCATGGGGGCTTCGGTGACATTCCGGTCCGTATCGGCCGAACAACCGGCAAAATTCTACCTGCTCAGCGCCCCCGCGCATGTCCGTCACCCTGCAAAGCATATCGGCATTTCAGATGCCAAGCGCGTCGATCTCGGCTCTCAGGCAACCAGCAACGAGCGCTCGATCTTCCAGTTCATCCATCCGGACGGTGTCAGGACCTGCCAACTCGTCGTCGGCATGACGACGCTTGCCGAAGGCTCTGTGTGGAACACCATGCCCTGCCACGTCCACGACCGGCGGATGGAGGCCTATCTCTATTTCGATCTGCCGGAAAAGGCCCGCGTCGTGCATCTGATGGGAGAGCCGAACGAAACGCGCCACCTCCTCGTCAAGAACGAGGAGGCGATCCTGTCGCCGGGTTGGTCCATCCATTCCGG